>CAYGBH010000380.1:0-4315 GCA_964348055.1 uncultured Pirellulales bacterium | reverse complement strand
ACATACCTAACAAGCAGGTAAGAGAGAAACGAGCCCTTATCACATACAGACAGAGACTGGTGAAGTATAGAAAAGGTATAAAGAATGGCATTCGGGCAATCTTCTCCAGAGAAGGAATCACACCCGTCCCAAAGGATAAAAAAGCATGGTCTAAAGGAGGTCTTCAATGGCTTAGCTGCAACTTGTGAATCTGGCTTGGGACTGGTTTTTTCGGTGGGGCAGCGTTTGAGTTCTCACAAGCGGGTTGGTATAATATAAACCCGCAAGTTTCTCAACGTCAGGACATAACTTTGACGGACCAGGAGAAGGCGTAAAAAGCACAAACTAAAAGAAAAGCAAAAAATCTAAGGTAAAATCAAAACAAGTTGGAGGCGAATACTATGAATACTATGAAGGATAAATGGGCATTGCTTATACCGCTTATGGCGATGATTATGGCTATTTGTCCCAATACCACATATGCGGCAAAGTCTCAGCCTAGACTCAAAGAAAACGCGGATGATTTTATCGCCAATATCCCCGCTGGCGTAAAAGTCATTCCTGATATCGCTTACCGAAAAGGCCGGAGCAAGGCCTGGCGCCTCGACCTGGCCATGCCTAAAGAACCCGGTGACCAGCCGAGGCCGGCAATTGTCTTCGTTCACGGCGGTGGCTGGCGCAGCGGCGATAAACGAAAGAATAACTTTCTTGGCCCCACCCTGGAGTTTGCCACCAAGGGCTATGTTTGCATTACGATCAACTATCGGCTTTCCGGCGAGGCGCCAATGCCTGCGTGCATCGAAGACGTAAAGTGCGCTGTGCGCTGGCTGCGGGCCCAAGCTGAAGAATACAATGTCGATCCGGACCGGATTGGTGCGTACGGCAATTCAGCCGGAGCACACCTTGTGGCGATGTTGGGCCTGTGTCCTCGCTCAGCTGGACTGGAAGGGGATGGACCCTGGCAGGGGTATTCCAGCATGGTTCAAGCCGTCGTGTGCAGCGCCACACCAACCAATTTCCCATTTAGACGCCGCGAGGCGCAAAAAACTGATTCGACAAGGAGAAGAAGCTTAATGAGCAGTCTGTTTGCCGGACCGGAAGAAACGCTCCAGCATCGACTCAGGCAGGCCTCGCCCATGACCTATGTCACGGCTGACGCTCCGCCCTTCCTGATAATTCACGGAACCGCCGACAGAACTGTGCCGGTGAGCCAGTCCGATGAACTTGTCAAGGCCCTGCGAAATGCCGGCGCCAAGGACGTCACCTATATGCGCATCGACGGAGCCGGTCACGGTGTGTTTGGTCAGAACATTGAACAAATGGGCCCGGCGAGAGAAGCGTTCTTCGAGCGGACGATAGGCCACAAGGCTATCAAGGCACCAAGTAACCAGCGCGCGTCCAAGCAACCGAACCAGAGAAAAAACCGCCGGCAGCAGTCCAGTCGCTCCCGACAGGCGCAGCTTCCGGCTGGCACAAAGGTCGAACGAGACATCGTCTATGCCCGAGTCGGTGAGAGAAAACTGCTTCTTGACCTCTATCTGCCAGCAAAAGGCTCAACCTCGCTGCCTGTGATAGTCTGGGTACACGGTGGAGGCTGGCGCAGCGGCAGCAAGGGCTCCGGCGGCCGGGCACGGCCTATGCTCAACAGAGGTTATGCAGTGGTGGATGTTGGCTATCGCCTCAGTGGCGAAGCCATTTTCCCCGCCCAGGTCGAAGACTGTAAAGCAGCCGTACGCTGGGTGCGGGCAAACGCGGCCAAATACGGCCTCGACCCCGACCGAATTGGCGCGTGGGGCAGTTCGGCTGGCGGGCATCTGGTTGCATTCCTGGGCACGGCCGGTGATGTAAGAGAATTCGACACCAGGACAAACGCGGAGTATTCGAGCCATGTCCAGGCCGTATGTGACTGGTACGGTCCGACGGATTTTCTGCAGATGGACAAGCACTCACTCAAGGGTAGCCGCTTGATTCACGACGCGGCTAATTCGCCCGAGTCGCTGCTGGTCGGAGGACCGATTCAAGAAAAGCCATACCGAGCATTGGCCAGAAAAGCCAATCCAATCACGTACGTAACAAAAGACGACCCACCCTTTCTTATCATGCACGGCGACAAAGATATGTCCGTGCCTCTTCATCAAAGCGAACTGCTATACGACGCTCTAAACAAGGCGGGCATTGACGCAACACTTCATGTTGTCAAAGGCGCAGGACACGGGTTGCGCGACGGCCAAGAGAAACCCGAAAAACTCTTTGAAATAGTGGCTGCTTTCTTCGACAGGCATTTGAAGAGAGACACCGCAAGGCGGGAACCCGTGCAGAAGCCGAGAGCCGACTCTCGAAGTCGCAGGCAGGCGAGAAAAAGACCCCAATTGAGGCCGCCAACCCATGCAGATGTCAAATACGGACCCCACGAGCGAAACGTGCTGGACTTCTACCAGGCCGAATCCGACAAGCCCACACCGTTAGCTGTGTTTATCCATGGCGGCGGTTTTAGAGGAGGCAGTAAGAAGAGTCTAAATGCCGGTACTCTGCAGGAATTGCTGAAAGCGGGAATCTCGGTCGCAGCAGTCGAATATCGCTTTGTCTCGGATAAGCCCTTGCCGGCGGCGCATCACGATTCCCTGCGGGCGCTTCAGTTCATTCGCTCCAAAGCAAAACAATGGAATATTGACAAGACGCGCGTTGGCGCGTTCGGCGGCTCAGCAGGTGCACAGATATGCATGTGGCTGGCGTTTCACGATGAAATGGCTGACCCATCGAACCGCGATCCGGTGCAGCGCGAGTCCTCTCGGCTTACCTGCGTGGCGACCAACGGCGGCCAGACCACCATGGACTTTGAGTGGTGGACGCGGTGGATTCCAGAATACGCCAAGCCGCACCGCGACCGAAGCGAGGTGTTCGGCGACGTTACAGATGAAGAGCTTCACAAGGTCATAAAGGATATTTCAGCCCTGTCCCTTATCACGTCCGACGATCCGCCCATTTTAATGAGTTATGGCATGAAGCCGGACGACCCGGTCCCGGCTAATCCGAGCAGAGTGTTAGGCTGGAAAGTCCATCACGTTTTGTTCGGTGTCAAGCTCAAGGAGAAAATGGACAAGCTGGGCATCGAAGCAGACCTGAAATACCCAGGCGCCCAAACAACGTATCGATCTAATGCTGAGTTTTTCATTACTAAACTCAAACCGGACAACGAATGATAGGCCGGCACAATTGACTCGAGCGATATCGAGTCTTCATGAATCGACATTGACGTACTCGGCCGCAATCCTGTCACCGGTTTTCTCGACCCATCCTCGCAAAAGCTTCCGATGCTTATCCAGGACATCTTTGTAGTCCTCGGCCTCAGCGAGGTTATTCATTTCACCCGGGTCATTCTTGAGGTCTGTGAGTTGTTCGCGGCCTCGGCCCGAGTCGTAAATACAGTACTTGAAGCGGTCCGTCCGCAACATCCTTCCGCTATGACTTTCTGAGATGACGAAATCACGCCATTGGTCGGCGCTTTCTCCCTCGGCCAGAGGTCGCAAACTCCTGCCGTGCAGACCTTTGCGAGTTTCTATGCCTGCGTAATCACAAAGGGTAGGAAGAAGGTCGAGGCCGTTGGAAACCAGATGCGTATCATCAACCACGCCTCGAGGAATCACCCCTTTGTAACTCATTATGAATGGCACACGCACGGATTCCTCGTAAAGTACCTGCTTGTGCTCCAGTTTGTGCGCAGAATCCATGTCGCCGTGGTCGCTGGTGAAGACTATCAGCGTGTTATCTTCCATCCCGGCCTCTCGCAGTGCGTCCAGCACTGTCCCTATTTCGATGTCAACCATTTCCGTCAGCCGGCAATACACCCAGCGGTGCAGACGCCACTGGTCCGGCGTCCACTTCTGGCGTGTGTATGCCTGGAACGGTCTTGGATTTATATACTTCTGTTCTATACATTCCGGCTCAGCTTCGGGCACGCCGTGATTGGCGGGAAGCGGAGGGCAGTTCTTTTCCACGAAAGCGCTGATGTGGGACCCTGCAAGGCGGGAACCCTCGCCGGTCTTTCTCGCCCGATCCAGTACGGCCTCACATATTTTGGAATCCGTGTTGTTTCTTGGGGGCTGGCCCTGTGTACGAGCAAAATCATTGATGGCCATGTAGCATATGTCGTGTGGATTGATAAATGAGGCGAACAGGAAGAATGGTCTTGCGTGCTTGGCCTTGATGAATTTCGCGCAGGCATCGGCTAATCCCTGGCGTCGGTCGCTGGTTAGATTTCGATATCCAAGGTTCTTGACATTGTTCATCTTCCTGGGCAGGTGCACCTTGCCGCCGTAGAGGGTCTCATAGCCAGCTC
>CAYGBH010000379.1:0-4318 GCA_964348055.1 uncultured Pirellulales bacterium | reverse complement strand
CGGTCGAGGACATCGCGTTGGAGTCGGCTGGAGCGGGCGAGGTCACGTATGACGGTGTTTCATTCATGGGCCTGGCGGCCTGGTACCGCCTGGAGCGCGGATTGCTTACCTCCTATTTCGTACGAAAAGGACAATCTCTGGACGACGGCTTTGCGCCTCGTGTGGGGTTTGAGGCTCTGAACGATGTCAGTATTTATCTCGATAGTACAGCCGGCAGGGTCATTTCTCCCGGCACTCTTGTCACTTTTTACCACCCGGGCATCGTTGGCGTGTCCCTGGACGGCGGCTCACCCTTGTCGAACGTCAGTTCAGGTACCGACTGGGTACAGGTGAACATATCATCCGGAACGCATAAGATAGACCTTGATACCAGGCTTTCCCAGTCCAGGTGATAATTTCTTCGACGCCTTGATGGACAAGCTATCGCGGCCTGTTTGCCATAAGCAGGATGATTTTGTCATATTTTTCCGGCGGTAGGGTCTCTCTTAGTATCTTGTGGACCTGCCACAGAGCCGTACGCTGTGTCGTGTGTGTTATGACAATATGCTCGTTTTGCAGGTTTTTTAGCAGCGCCGCAAATTCATCAATGTGCATATGTTTTCCGGCCTCGGCCCTTCCGGCATGTTCGTCCTCGTAGAACGTACACTCGGCGATTAGAATCTTGCTTTCAACGATGTATTTCAATTGCGAAAAGTCGACGTACTGCGTATCACCGATGTAGCTGACGATTGGAATCTCGAGCGGGTAGTCGATTTCGATGCCCTGCTTTTTTAACTCGACTATTTGTGGTCCCGTAAGGGCGGCGTACTCGGGCTTAATCTTTTTTCGCTTTTCGATTACGCTGTAACCGACGGAGCCTTTGCTGTGCTTTGTTGGGAATACCCTCGCAAAAAGGTTCGGCTTTATCTGGTATTCGTCTCCGGGTTTTACGCCGACGAGGTTGGCCGGTATCTTACTGCCGTCCAGGTAGCCCCATGCATCGATTATTTTCCTCATAGGCCCCAACAGATTTTGAGGAGCCAATATCGTCCCAGGGGACTGGCCGGAAAAATTTCGCTGGGAAAGATAATATGCGATACCCCCGGCGTGGTCCATATGCCCGTGTGTGAGCAGAACATTACTTACCGAAATAATCTGGTCGGGGGCCTTGCCGACGTCGAAGCAGACATCTAACTGCGGGATTGCAACCACGGTCTCCTCACCCGCGACCGAATAGCCGATGATTTCCAAATCGTCTATCTTGATATGTGCTAAATTATGGCTCGCCATTAGTCTCGTATTGCGTATATCGTATTGCGTTTCTTTAGTCATTGCGAGCGCCAGCGAAGCAATCTCGAAATCGATTCTGACTTACAACCTTTTCCTTTTCACTTTTGCGCTCATCCTTCATAGTAGAGGCAGCGAACAGTTAAGTCAATTTGTTTTTGACATTTATAGCCAATTGTGTATTGTGAATCGTGGTTCGAACCAAGAGGTACGAAATATGCCTGATAAGCGAACACACAGAGGGCCGCATCCCGCAGATGAAAAGTTGTTTTCTACCGATGCAATTTCCAATTTGCGATTGGCGATTGCTGATTTTTCACTTTTGCGGACAAGAGGTTATGCAGAAAAAGGGGCCCTGAAATTAGTCGGTGACAGGTTCTCACTTACCGAAAGACAAAGGCTGGCCGTTATGCGCAGTGCCTGCTCCGACCAGCAGTTAACATCCCGAAAGCAACGCGAAGTCAAAATAACCGACTTAGCCGGTCAGCCAATTGTTATCGACGGTTATAACGTATTGATTACAATTGAGGCTGCGATGAGCGGCGGCGTGATTTTCAAGGGACGTGACGGTTGCTATCGCGACCTGGCGAGCATACACGGGACATATCGCAAAGTCACCGAAACGATACCAGCTGTGCTGCTCATAGGCGAGTTTCTAAAAGAAATCGCAGTAGCCAAAGCACTCTGGCTGCTGGACAGCCCCGTATCCAACAGTGGCCGACTAAAAACGCTAATCGGTGAGCTGGCTGAAAAAAATAACTGGAATTGGGAGATTGAGCTTCTCCTGAGTCCTGATGCAAAACTGAAAAAAAGCGATGCTGTTGTGGCCAGCAGCGACAGTGTTGTGCTCGATGAATGCAGGAACTGGGTCAACCTGGCGACAGAGATAATAAAGAAAAAGCTAAGCTCTGCCTGGGTGATTGACCTTGAGCAGGGAACAGAAACGTGAGGAAGGTTTTACTTTTGGTGGTTGTGTTTGCAGCGGCGGGTTCTGTTTGTCCGGCTGGGGGCAAAGACGATAGGCTCGAGGTCGAAGAGAAGTCTATCGCAGAGAGGATTGCGGGGCGGGATTTTCCTTCCGTCTTTCAGGCGTGGAGCCGGGCGGACAATCTCAAAGACGAAGACCCTCTCGTAACGACAGCCCGGCACGACCTTGTCTGGCACGGAGTTCGCTGGTTCGGCTTGGTGTGGGACAAGAGCCCCGCGGGGCTGGGCGAGGCATTCAAGCCGGAGAGTATCAATAAAGCACGCGATAAGCGAAGGGCACTGTTGAAGCTGAATCCCAATATAATCCTGATTGCCGAGATACGATATCGTGATGCGGCCAGGGGCTTTCTGCCGCGGAACCACGAATGGTGGCTGCGTGATGAACGGGGTAGGATAGTGAAAGGATGGGCTGAGGGGGGCTTCCTGCGCCTGGATTTTACCAATCCGCAGTTTCGCCGGCATGTCGTCCGGCGTGCCGGGGCAGTCGTGGAATCAGGTGTTGTTGACGGTGTAATGCTCGACTGGTGGTCTGACGATGAGCATCGTCTTGCCCTGGTAAAGGCGGTCAGAAAGGCCATCGGTGACGAGTACTTAATCATTACCAATACGAATGACCGCACAGCTCCCATGACAGCTCCTTACATAAACGGCTATTTTATGGAGTGCACCAGGAGCAGAACGCCGGAGCATTGGGAAAAGATTGCCGCGACTCTCAAATGGGCCCAGGTCAATCTGCGTCAGCCGCGGGTCAACTGTGTCGAGACGTGGTATCACAAATCCCGGGACGACCTGAACCTGATGCGGGCGGTTACCACGCTGACCCTTACACACTCTAACGGGTATTGTCTGTTTTCCGACCCGAATCCGCTGCCGGTTGGTGATCATCTGCACAACTGGTATCCATTCTGGAACAAGACTCTGGGCAGACCTGTGTCCAAAGGCCTTAACAGACCCGATGGCACCATTGTTCGGGAATTTGAGAATGGCACGGTTATTTACAATCCGATGGGTAATAAGACTGTTACGGTGACGTTTCCT
Organism: uncultured Pirellulales bacterium; assembly: GCA_964348055.1. Taxonomy (GTDB): domain Bacteria; phylum Planctomycetota; class Phycisphaerae; order Sedimentisphaerales; family Anaerobacaceae; genus JAUXAL01. The sequence continues at coordinate 1,027 of CAYGBH010000379.1, read as the reverse complement.
GAGGTCCGAACCAGAGTCTCCAGCGGTGAATCTTCAAAAAGCCACAACCTCAGAAGCCTGGACGGCGATATCTTTCTCAGGGAAAAACCAGATAATTCGTCTTTAAAGTAAGATAGGTCATAGCGATGCGGTCTCAATAAGCTTGACAATTGTATCCAGGCCGATTTGCTCAAGAGACTCGCAGACTAAATCGGCCTGGCGAAGATTCGCCGCATCTGTGGAATTTGTGACGGCGATACATTTGGCGCCAGCGGCCTTGGCGGCTTGTACGCCGTTGGGAGCGTCTTCTATTACAACGCAACTGGCCGGCTCGATACCCATGCGCCGGGCGGCGAGCAGGAAAAGTTCAGGGTCGGGCTTTTTGTTCTTGACGTCGTTTCCATTTATATAAACCATCTTCTGGTATGGAACCTTCGCAGCGTTCAAGACAGCGCGGGATTTTTCAAGCGTTCCGGAAGTCGCGATAGCCGCTCGAAAATCCTTCCTTTGCATTGCCTTATTCATCAATTCCATTACGCCAGGAAAGGGCGGTAGCGGTTCTTGGCTTAGAGTCTTAAGGAAATACTCCTGGCGCAGTTGAGTTGCTTCTTTGACTTGTTCTTCGGTCAGTTCCAGACCGTGGGCACTGGCACCAGCCTTGACGTATTCCTCGGCTCCGCGGCCCAGGCCCGGTTCGAAATCTTTTCGCACAACGCCCTCGACGCCGAACAGTTCAGCAAAAACCTTAATAGTGGCCCTTGCGTTGACCGCTTCGGTGTCGGCAATTACGCCGTCGATGTCAAATATCAAACCGTATAACTGAGTCATATCAAAAAGCAAAAATCAAATATCAAAATTGCAAATCAAAAATCAAAAAGGGACAGAAGTTGCCGTTCTTTGCATTTTATTATGTCATTTTGACTTTTGCACTTTGATTTTTGTCTTTTTTTGCCACGTTTTTATCTGGCGCGCATTTATAATGGTGATGATAGGTGGCACCGGTAAGCTTGAGAAAGTAATTCACGTGGATAGCGATAGCAAAGCGGCT
>CAYGBH010000378.1:2004-4335 GCA_964348055.1 uncultured Pirellulales bacterium | reverse complement strand
TACGATGATAAGTTGCCGACTCCCTCAAAATGGTGTGATTTGTTGGTTGAGCACACCGATGTAACCGAAAAAGGTCTGAGGTGTCCGGGCGCGCCTGAGGGTCCGTGCAATTACGCTATGAATAAGAATGTAGAAAAACTGGGTATACGTTCTCCACCTGATATGGTTGTGCTCTTTGAGACTCATCCCGGCTGGAACCAGTCGGGCGGGCCTGAAATCTTGACCACCAACAATCACCAGGGCGAGGGATGTAACGTTTTATTCATGGATTCGCACGTGGAATTTGTCAAGACAGAGGATTTAGATGACCTCAAATGGAAGCCGGATTGAGAGCCCAAGACTCAGTCTTACAAGACGAAAGGAGACGAGTGGACTAAAATGCAATGCCCGAAATGCGGAACAGAAAATCCGGATGACGCCCAGATATGCGAATCGTGCAGTTTCGCTTTGACAAGCCAGAACACCCAACAGTCAAAACAAAAAACCTACAGAATCATAATGGCAGTTTGTCCAATTATACTTGTAGGACTGGCTGCCTTCCTGACCTGTTTTCTGAAACCCACTTTGGCTTTCATCGCAGCAGCATTTGCCCTGTTTTCGATGATTGCATCCATCCCAGAATTCGCAAGGAGAGAGAGTAAAAGAAAGGCCAGGCGAGCAACGATTGTCATCGGGACGTCGGTGCTCATTCTCTCATCCTTAATGATGCTCATTCTGAATTATTTGCGTTTTGACGCCCCTCCTATTGACAACGATTATACAATCAAAGACATAAAATCAGCCGCACCCGAATGTAATCGGACTTATAACCTGCTGTATAGTCTTGGTACTGAAGATAAGAACGTGAAAGGTGCGCCGGCAATCGGATTGTCCGCCAAAGAAATAGGAAAGATCGAAGAAATTAACAATATCCTCAAAGACAGCGACCTCCAGACAATATCACAGCGGCTTGAGGAAAATGAGGAGGATATTCTTTTAATTTGGGAAAATGCCGAGAAAGGAAGAGACATTTTGGCCAAACTCGACTCATTTCCTGAAATTGCAGACCTGCAGGAACCAGGGCTGCAAACTGTGGTCCCCTTTCTGGCAAACATAAGACGCCTTGCCTTTCTGCATCGCTATTATATTTGCCTGCAGAGCTGCAAAGGCAATCACGAAGATGCAATCAGTGGATTGATAAGATTTGATTCTATATTCAGGAAGATGAATCTGAATGCCCGCTGGATATTTACAAAATTAGTGTGCATTGCCTGTTTCAATATAGATATTCAGACGGCAAACTTCATTATAAACAATCCTGAAACTCCCCAGGAATCGCTTCCTGTTCTTAAACAACACATAGCTCCCTTTTCGGGCGAGCATACTTCACTCCGGAATTGCGCGATATTCGGGTATCTTGCATTCAAGAATGAAATAACAAAAATCTCAAACAAGCTCCGTTTGAGAACCAAATACTCATATTATTCTCCACTGAAGTTGAATTCGGCTTTAAGACTGTATAAGAATATCTCTGATGAATGGATTGCAATTGAAGAAAAACAAACACAGACCAGAGAACTAAGGGTCTGGCCTACTCTCTACCCGAATTTGCCGGTAAGAATTTACTCTGAAGGTAAGCTGGCGTGGTACTATAAGATATATAATCCTGTCGGTGTTCTGATGATTGAGATGTTAACGCCAGCCATAGAAAGACTAACCGAAATAAGAAAAAAATTTGAAATACATTCTGATCTGCTCCAAATCGTTTTGAATAAAAGGCTTGGCGAAGAGGTGAGCTTAAAGGCCCGCGCCTATAGTGATGAATATATCATTGATATTGAAAACAAAATAATCTTTAGTCCCGGCCCGGACGGTGAAGCCGGAACCAAGGACGATATCAAACTGCATATTAATCCGGATGTCCTGAATTGGGAGAATCAACAATAGACTCGCCGCTCCCTCAACCCCTGGCATCATTCAATTTTGCGCCGAAGCCAGGTATGTCGGAGGCACACCAAGGTAGTTGAGGGTTTTTTCGATTATTTTGGCCGCTACCGGTGAGGCTACAACGCCGCCGGTATAGCCTTTGCCGAGTTTCTTGTTCGGCTTGTAGACAGAAACCAAAACTATTACAGCCGGGTCGTCGGCCGGGGCACCGGCTATAAATGAAGCAACGTAATCGTTTTCGGAATAGCCTCGCTCGTTGCTTTTTGCTATATTTGCGGTTCCGCTCTTTCCGAACACCTGCCATTTTTCCAGCTTGGCTCTCTTTCCCGTCCCCTCGTTAACCACGCCGACCAGGGCATCGGTAACAATCCATTTGGCAACTTGGGGCTTGACGATGTAGCCAAG
>CAYGBH010000378.1:0-1904 GCA_964348055.1 uncultured Pirellulales bacterium | reverse complement strand
CCGATTTTGGCCATTCCTATATTGCTGGAGTTAATCAGAATCTCGCGCAGGGTCAGATCGCCGTAGCCTTGGCGGTATTCACCGATACGTCCGAAACCTCTGCCGTGATAGTTGCCGTTCTCGCAGAATATCTTCTCGTTTGTGTTCACAACACCGGCGTCGAGGGCAATAGCAGCTACAATCGGCTTTATAATACTGCCGGGCTCGAACTCATCGCTTATCGCCCGGTTGCGGAAATTATCCGGGTCTGTCGACCGGGCCTGGCCGGGCTCAAAATCAGGCAGCGAAACCAAAGCCAAAATCGCCCCGGTCTTCGGCTCAGCGACAATTGCCACTGCCGAGGCGGCTTGGTAGCTTTCGTATTGCTTTACAAGTTCGTCCCGTGCAAACTGCTGAATGGCCGCATCAAGTGTCAGAATAATCCCGGCACCATCCTGCGATTCGTGATTTGTGGTTTGTGATTCGTGGTTCGATTTACGATTCACGGCCCACGATTCACTAATAAGCCGAATAGGCCGGCGACGTACATCAGCAAGGAATATATTCTGTCCCCCCAAACCGCCAAGCTCCTGGTCGTACTGCAGCTCAATACCGCCCAAACCCCGATTGTCAAGACTTGTAAAACCGACGGCATGGACGGCTAAGCGTCCCATCGGGTAATATCTTTGCCAGTCAGATTCGACACCTACGGCGTTCGAGATTCTGCGTGCGGCATCACACTCATTCGGCTCGGCACCAGCCTTGATTTTTACATAGCCCGGATTCTTACTTTCCAGGATAAGTTTGCATATCTCGTGTGCGCCCATATCCACAATTGTGGCAAGTCTGCTCGATGTACTCCTGGCATCTTTGATAATGCGGGGCTCAGCTTTAATTGTCTGAATTCTATTGCTTGCCGCAAGTACCCTTCCCCGGCGGTCGAGAATCACGCCGCGTCGAGGCCTCTGGGCGAATTGTCCTTGCTGCTGTTTGAGGCAGGCACTAATATAGTGGTCGCCCTTTAGAAACTGAAGATAAAAGCACCGGCCTGCCAGTGCCAGAAATGCCCCAATAAGAAGCAACGAGAAAAAAATGGTAATTCGAACGCTTTTCAACTTTTAGTTGTTACTATTTAATTTGTCGAGACGCTGTGAAATCGCAGCGGGGTTGATTAAACCTTCCAGCAGTAATTGCTTTGTGCCGAGCTTTTGTTTTAACTGGCTTTGTTCACCCCTGTATTTGCAAAGCTCATAGAAAATGCGGTCGTTGGCGCTGCGCAGATAAACAGCAAGAATCAAAATAACCGTAAAATAAAAAACAACAAAAACAAAACGAAATCGGAAACTCATAATCTATTATTGAACTTCCCATAATTAAAGGACCCCAAACGCAATAAAATGCGTTTGGGGTCCCATTTGTAATCATCTGCTATTGAGCCGGTATTATCAAACGCATCCCGACGGTAAGAGTGTCCTGGTCATCTAAAATATTAGCATTTAGTTTACTTATTTCTTTGTAACGACTTCCGTCTCCAAGCCGCTCGGCGGCAATTTGCCATAAGCTGTCGCCTTCCCGTACAACGTATTGCCTGCTCTGCTTTGCTTCGCCTGCCTTAGGCCGGTTAGCCGAAAGCCATCTCTTACCGATAGATTCGACCTTCTCAAATACTGTCCCGGAAATTACACTCCCTATTTTATCTTTATCCGTCGTTGAAGTCGGCAGCGGCGGTATAGTAAGCTCCTGCCCGACATAAATTTCATCAGGCGATTCCAGCCGCTCGCGATTGGCCCGGAATATCCGCATGACGTTCATCTTTTTGTTACCCTCCTCGGCACCATAGAACTTTTGGGCTATAACAGCCAGATTATCACCTTCGGTAACAACATAGGTTTTTGGCCAAGCCGGCTTCACAGATTCGGGTTTCC
>CAYGBH010000377.1:0-4342 GCA_964348055.1 uncultured Pirellulales bacterium | reverse complement strand
ACTGTAACTGCCGCCCGAGGTTCCGTTGTCGGTCATAAAGATAAGAATGGTATCTTCCTCCAGGCCCAGCTCTCCTAATCGATGCATCAGTCGGGCTATATTATCGTCGATATTGGTTATCATGCCGTAGAACCTGGCCTGTTTCTCCGGCAAACCTTTGTCAAGATACGGCTTAATGTATTCTTCGGCAACGTTATATGGGCTGTGTGGCGCGTTAGTTGGTATGTAACAGAAAAAGGGCCTGTCTTTATTGGCCTCGATGAATTTCATCGCCTCATCGAACCACACATCGGTGCAGTAGCCCCTGAATTTTTTCCTCCTGCCGTTGTGAAGATAGATGTCATCAAAGTAGTCGTTGCCCCAGTAATCAGGTGTCTGGCCGACACCACCGCCGCCATGGATTAGCACCTCGCCAAACCCTCTGTCCTGCGGCCGAAAGGGGTAGTTGTCACCTAAGTGCCACTTGCCAAAGATACCCGTGCGGTAGCCGGCAGCCGAGAAGACATCACCCATCGTTAACTCGTCCTTGCGCAGTAGCGACCGGCCCATGACGGTATGCCAAACGCCCGTCCGGTTGCAGTAGCGTCCTGTCATCAAGGCCGCACGCGTGGGCGAACATGTCGGGCCAACGTGGAAGTTCGTTAGACGCACGCTCTGCGTATATAGCCTGTCCAGGTTGGGCGTTTGAATAATCGGATTACCGTGGCAGGCCAGATCGCCATAGCCCTGGTCGTCGGTCATCACCAGGACGACCTTTGGCCGTTTCTCACCCTTGGGCGTAAGCTGCCGCTTATCGGCCATACATCCCGGCACCACCGACAACGCCGCTCCCATCCCGGCGGCTTTGATAAAATCGCGACGGCCCAAAATATTGTTCATTCTGAATCTCCCGTCCCCTACTCATTCCGAGATGTAGATTACTTGATTTCCAGAACCACTACCGATTTGGATGGTAGCATCACTCTCAAAGTATCACCTCTCAGCTTGTACTCATAGAAAGCGGTGGGTCTGACCGCTTTCGGGTTATCAAAGGTATTGTGTGCAGCCATAGCATCATCTGTTAATATACGACCGGAGATGCTTGCAGGCCTGGTACCTTGAAATTCGCATACAAGCTCTGCTGAGTTTTTGGGGTCCAGATTGCAAAGCGATATATGAATCCTGCCTGATTTGTCTTTCGATGCTGAGACATTAAGTGCAGGAATTTTTTCGTCGCCAAACCGATAGTCCCTGCACTTGAGGTCAACCGGCAGCATGGTGGCGTCGTGATGAACCTTGTACATCTCGAAGACATAGTAGGTCGGGGTCAGAATCATCTTCTCACCCTTGGTTAGAATCATCGCCTGTAAAACGTTGACGGTCTGGGCAATGTTGGCCATCTTCACGCGGTCGCAGTGATTATTGAAAGCGTTGAGGAATATACCTGCTGAGACTGCGTCTCTAATGGTGTTTTGCTGGTACAGGAAACTCGGATTAGTGCCGGATTCGGTGTCCCACCATGTACCCCACTCATCTACGAACAAGCCGATACGTCCATGCGGATCAAATCGGTCCATTATCTTGATATTATTCTCCAGTAAAGGGTAGATAGTTAGCGTGTTTTTCATTAGTGCGAACCATTCTGACTCATCAAACTTTGTCGCACTACCCTTTCTGGTCCAGTTGCCCGTCCCTCGGACATAGTGATGAAGACTAATTGCATTCATTCTTCGATGAGCGCGTTCCATAACGGTTTCCATCCATGGATAATTCTCACTACCTGGTCCGCATGCAATCTTGACGATACGGTTGCCGGAATAGCTGCGCACATAGGTTTGAAAGCGATTATAGAGATCGGCGTAATATTCCGGAGACATATTCCCACCACAATCCCAGTTCTCATTACCTACACCGAAGTATTTTACCCGCCAGGGCTTATCACGTCCATTCATCCGACGTAGGTTGGCCATCTCACTATCCCCGTCGGACGTCATGTACTCGACCCAGTCTTGCATTTCTTCAACAGTACCGGATCCAACGTTACCTGCAACGTACGCCTCACATCCAAGTTGTTCACACAAATCCAGAAACTCATGAGTGCCGAAGGCATTAGTTTCTGTGACCATGCCCCAATGAGTATTGACTATAGTAGGACGTTTTTCGCGTGGGCCGATACCGTCTTTCCAGTGATACTCATCAGCGAAGCATCCGCCAGGCCAGCGCAGCACCGGTATCTTAATTCTTCTTAATGCCTCGACTACATCGTTGCGAATGCCACGGGTGTTTGGAATCGCCGAATCTTCACCGACCCAAAAACCTCCATAAATACACCTGCCCAAGTGCTCTGAGAAGTGCCCGTAAATGTTTCTGTTGATAGTTTCCTTACCTTTGTCGGCGTAAATGACCAGTCTGTTCGCCGCAAGTTCTTTTTGCCCGGGATTCTCGACAGTAGCGACTGAGACCCAACCAGAGAGCTTGTGGTCTGACGGTTTTAGGCCTTTTTTGTGGCCGCCCATACCAATCTGATTGGGATTATACCGGCCAATAAAATTGACATTGCTCTTGGCTGGAATCTTCTCTTCCATGCCCATTGCCCAGTAGCAGGCGTTCACAAGAAGACGGCGAAAACCTTCGTTCTTGAAGTCGAACGAATGCCCCATCGTGGTAGTGAAAACGCGAGCCCCCCCTTCTTGCTTTCGCAAGAAAGCAGGGGGGGTGTAAGTCTTGGTCCAGGCTATAGGCACCGGTTTTTTATCCGGATTAGGTTTATCTTTCGGGTCCATACCCGAGAGCACCTGTCCCATGATCAGCGGCTTGCTGTCACCGGTCAGCGTGGTAATACCGTAAACATCGGACGGCCCCCAGATATCCCCAATGCCTTTGACTATGGGATGGTTTTCCATACCTTTAGCGACCAGGCCTCGTGTGCTTTCCTTTTTGTGATGTCCATAGTGGCCGGCCCAGGTTTCGCCCAGAACCTGACGTCCATATCCGCCTTCGAATTCCTTGTCTCGAAAACTGTATTTGGCATAGGGACTGTTCAGGTGTTTTTGATATCTAAAAGCATGGGTTGCGGTTCTCAATCCTACAATCGGCTTACCTGAGTTGGTGTAATCGATGATATATTTCATCTGCTCATCAGGAAGTTCACGAAAACGAGTGAAAATCACCATCAAATCCGCTGTTTTGAGAGCTTCAAGGCCGGGAATGTTGTCAACTGTTTGCGGGTCAATCTCACCGCTTTCTTTATTGATAGCAAAGAGCACCGTGCACTTGAAGCCGTGATGCACAGCTAATATCTTGGCGAGCATAGGCATCGAATCCTCCGAGCGGTATTCGTCATCGCCGATGACAAAAACAATGTGCTTGCCCATGCCCGCCCCCCTGCCGCCTTTGAAGACAACTCCAGGTTCGGCGTTCACGCGTCTGCCCGACAGAAAGCAGGTCAGCCCCACAAATACCAGCATCCAGAGCTTAATGGCATGTTTTATCTTGTTCATATTCGCATCTCCACGGGACGCCCCACCACGGCGCTTTCATCTTAATCAACTAATTAATTGTATTCGATGCGCAAGCACATGTATTAATGTAACAGACCCTGCCTTATTTCTCAACCCTGTGTTATAGGTTCAGCATAATCTTGCCCCCCTTATTTCTTTCGCCTGCCCCCGCGTCTTCCTACGCGAGTTGGGGCGGTGGGCAAGAAAACATGGGGGTGGAAAAGCGGTTGTTTTCGGATATAATGCTTTTTGGGCCCACCGGGTACGTGTTTAGCTTTGTCGCCAAGTATTTTAAGTGGGAGCTGTCAGATGAAAGGCCTTATGGTAGCATATAGCATTTTATTGGTGTCTGTAGCGCAGGGACAGCTCGTCTCGGCGCTCGTCGGGGCGAAGCCCGCCGTAGCCCGGAAGGCCGAAGCCGTAGCTGGGCAATGGCCACGGTTCCGGGGACCGAACGGACAGGGCATTAGTTACGCCAAAACAATCCCCGTCAAATGGACGGAGCAAGACTACAACTGGAAGGTCGCGCTGCCGGGAGGCGGCCACTCCTCGCCGGTGGTCTGGGCAGACAAGGTCTTCGTGACCAGCGGGGACCAAAAGACCGCTCGCGGCACCATTCTGGCTCTGGGCGCTTCGGATGGCAAGAAGTTATGGCAAAAGGAATATGCGCTTACCCCCTACCGTATGAACCAGCGTAACAGCTATGCCACCGCCACGCCGGCCGTCGATACTGACCACGTATATACGCTCTGGCCTACTCCTGAAGAAACGATACTGGTGGCACTGGACCACGACGGCGGAGAAGTCTGGAAGCGCACCTTCGGCGGGGTGCATTGTCAGCACGGGGCGGGTGGCTCCCCCAT
>CAYGBH010000376.1:0-4359 GCA_964348055.1 uncultured Pirellulales bacterium | reverse complement strand
GTGTTCGGGCAAAGGCGATTTGGTTGTCGATCATGGTCTTGTATTTCTCAGCCACTACCGCAGGGGGTTTTGTAAAGCCGATATCAAGGTGCGCGTGGCCGACAACAAAGATTTTCTTGATAGAAGAAGGAACACCCGTAACGGGTGGCGGTGGCGGAGGCGGAGGATGCGGTCCAATAGGAAATACTATGTCGTCAATCCAAGCAGTATCGTCGCCCACGGACTCCGAACCGTCCTTTGAATAGGTCCACTTAAAGGTTCTTGTGCCCCCTGTAACAGGGAAGGATACCTCGGTCCAGTCCTGCTCGCCCGACAACTCGCCTTTTTTCACTCCATCAATGTAAAACTTCAAGCAGTCACAACGTGATTCGGAAGAGACTTTGCAATAGAAAGTGATATTGCCCGATACGCAGTCAAGAGTCACCTGCAAAGTAGTACTTTGGTCGTGGTCAATCCAACCAGTTTCGGCGCTATAGGCTCCGGAATGTTTCTGGCGCGATGTAACGGCCCAAGTTTCGTCTCCGTAATGTTCCCACGGGAATTTGCTGAAATCACCCGTTTCAAAGTCCTCGATGTCCTCTGGGCCGGGGACTTCTTCACCACTTTCACAAGCCCCCATGTCCACAGTACCGTTTATAATGCGTGGTTTACCATCGAGGTCCAAAATTACTCCTGCCGGAATTGCTGAGTTGTCACCTGCGTCAATACAAGGCGAGCCGGCCTGCAGATGATAGTCGCCATTAGCAGCGTCCACAAACAACGGGTCAGCATCGATGTTGCCGGCCCCAGGCCAGCCGCCTTGAACATCACTATAAGTTATCACCGGTGCGCCGCCCTTTATTTCCTCAGGTGTATCACTCCAAAGAATGCAGTTGATTACATTCACGCTGCTGTTGCGATTGTACATCCCACCACCGGCCATAGCCGAGTTCTCGGTGAACGTGCAGTTGGTTAGCGTCGGGCTGCTCTTGCTATTGCGCATCCCGCCGCCATTACTTGCTGAATTCCCCCTGAACAAGCAGTTGGTCAGCGTTAGGCTGCTCTGGTTATTGCGCACCCCGCCGCCATTGTCAGCCGCCGAGTTGTCGTTAAATATGCAGTTAATCACGGCCGGACTGCTATAATTGGTGTTAGACATCCCACCACCGTACCTAGCCGAGTTCTCGCTGAACGTGCAGTTAATTACGGTCGGGCTGCTGAAATTGACGTTAGATATCCCCCCTCCATGGCCCGTAGCCGAGTTCTTGCTGAACGTGCAGTTGGTCAGCATCGGGCTGCCACCTTCATTGTACATCCCGCCTCCATGTTTATCTGGAGAAGTTGTCCTATTAGCATTGCCGGCAGTGATAGTGAAACCGTCGAGAACAGCCGTCTCATCAGCCCAACTGCTCGTGACGACGTGAAAGCTGTTCTCAGCCCTGGTGGGTTCGTCCAACAAATCTGAAGGATTGGCAACTGGCATGTCGTCGCCATTCAAATCCCCATTAAGAATTGTCTCATACGTCTCGATATCTCGTGCGTCCGGATCTGGTTCACCAAAGCCGGCATAGCCACCTTTAAGGGATACGCCAATGATAAGCCGAAACGTTTCTGTTCGATCGCCGGAACTTCTTACCTCGGGCTTCTCCTGTGGCGTTGTCAATACCCTTAGATCAGGATTGTAGATACCTTGCGCCACCCGAATCTGATCGCCGTATTGGGCAGCAACTAAGGCATCCTGCAGGCACCAGTAGGCATTGGCCCAGGAGGAGCCATTATTTGCCCCTGTTGCATCTGCGTCAACGTAGATAATTCTTGCCGCCAGGACCGGAGTGGTCATAGTGAGAACAATAATTAACGATACCAGCAGTTTGATTGTGAGATTTGTTTTATTAGCTATTTTAAACTCCTCCCAGCAGAATTTCAGATTCCCAGACCCGCAAGATACAGGTTCTTGATTTTTTGTTTTCTATTATAAAAGATATTATATCAAATTACTTGGTCAGACGCAATTCCAATTCGTCACGCAATTACTCATTTTGGCACGGGATGTGCAGGGAAGGCTTTACTGCTCTGACAGGCTCTCGTCTCGTCGTGCCGGGAGGAGGAGATTTATGCCTCCTGGGCCTCGAACGATTCTTCTGCTTTCGTCGGGACTGCTAAGTAAGCCTTGAGCATATTCAATAGTAAATTGAAGATAGCAAATCTAAGATGCCGAACCCAATTTATGGCCGCGGCCTATGGTATATAGCCGTTTCTTCGATTCGGTGTTGATGTGGGAGGAAACGACCTCGCCTACAAAGATGATGTGGTCACGATTGGGCAATTATTTATTCTTCTTTTCCTTTGGATTAAGCAGGGCCTTTTTCTGTCGTTCTCTTTTGCCTTTATTTTTTTCCCACTTATCGCTCATATCTGTTTCTCCTTGCTTGAAAATGACTTGTATTTCTTAACCCGTCCCCGAAATCATTAGGCTGAGCAGATGGCCTCCAGCTCAATTTTCCACAATCTTGTTGCTGGTATTGCATCTTCCAGAGGGGAAGAACAACCAGCAGGGAAGGAGGACCTGTGAAGGAACCCAAAATAGTTGTACTTAGTGGCCAAAATTGATACTCTAATAAAAGATAAATTCACTGACTTAGCCAAGTTCTTGAAACAAGAAGTGTCCGTTCAAGGTAAGAAAATAAAATCGAAAATGAGCTTTTATGTCGCAAATTTGTCACCTGAAAGGAAGTAGCTGGAATGATGATAAACAAACTTCTCCAAGTCAAAATGTGGGCCGATTGTCCGGCAGTCGCGAACCCTGTTTTATTGAGGCCTCGACTGTCTTGGCTATTGCTCTTGCTGTTAATCGGGCTAATACGACCACTGGTTGCTTGTGCCTCTGCGACCGTGTCCGCACCACAGCCTACCCGCTATATGATCATCGTCACCGGCAGTGAACTGCTGTCTGGTGCCTACCCGGATGGGCATATGTACTTCCTCACCCGGACCCTCCACCCGATGGGCCTGCGTTGTGTCGGCTCGATGTTTGTTGATGACAAGCAGGCAGACCTCAAAGAGGCGCTTCGCTTTGCCCGTGGCAAAGCAGCCCTGGTCATTGTCACGGGGGGCCTTGGTCCCACCGAAAATGACGTTACCCGCGAAGCCCTCTCCGACTTCACGGGAATCGCGTTAAAAGAACACCCCGATGTGCTGCAGGAGATGGCACAACGTTTCGGTGTGTCACCTGCCCGACTTCGGCCTAATCTGCGCCGGCAGACGCAGGTGCCAACGCGTGGCACCTATTTCAAGAATCCCAACGGCACGGCCGTCGGCTTGGTTTTTGAGCTGTCCGACGTCGTAATCGTCGCGCTACCGGGGCCGCCTCGCGAATTGCAGGCTATGGTTCGCGAGGAACTGGTGCCATATCTGAGCCAACGATTCGGCATACACCCGCCCGGGTGCTCGCTAACATTGCGGTTTGTGGGCCTTGGCCAATCCCAGATTGACCAGGTGCTCGATGACCACGTGCCGCTGGCGCCCGACGTTACAGTTTCTTCGCAGTTCCAGGGCGGCCGAGTGGACTTCACCTTTTCGCTGTCCGGTGACACACCGCCCGACCGGGCGCGGCTCCAGAAGCTGAAGCAGAAGATTATAAAGCACTTGGGTGAATATGTGTATGCGGATGACGAAACGTCCTTGGAGGAACACGTCGTGAAACTGCTGGAAAGGCGGGACGTGACGCTGGCGTTGGCGGAAGTGGGCAGCGGCGGCAGTCTTGCTGCGGCACTTAGCAGCGCCGACAGCACCCACCGGGTATTAGCCGGAGCATACGTTGCTCCGACCCTGGAGAAGCTGCGTAGACTGCTCCGTGTGCGCAGCGATCACTGGGATAGCAGCACATCCCGCAGCCAAAGGATAGAGCAACTGGCCGCGGCCACGGCCGATGCGACTGCAAGCCAATGGGCGGTTGCAGTCGGCGAGACCTGGGCAGATGAAAGCGGCGCTATCTACGTGGATGTCGCTTTTAAGCTGCCGGATGGCCGCGTGGAAAGCCGGAAAGTTCGACTTCGCGGCACCGGTGAGTTGGCCTGCTTAAGGCTGAGCACCCAGTTGCAGGACGACCTGCGGCGGAAATTGAAGTAAGCTGCGGCTTATCTACAAGCAAGGGAAAAACGACCAGCGTGGAAGGAGGACCTGTGAAAGAACCCAAAATTAATACTCTATTGAAAGAGAAATTTACTCCACGTGCTTATCTCATCTTCCTTTCTTACGGCGCGAAGAACGCTTCTCCTTCACTTTCGGCAACGGTTTGTCAGCCAAGATTTCCTTGATACGCTTCTTGGCAACCAGCACCTCGGGGGCCGTCGAGTCAGTTACGTCCTTGTAACCCGTCCC
>CAYGBH010000375.1:0-4365 GCA_964348055.1 uncultured Pirellulales bacterium | reverse complement strand
CAGCTCATCATATCCCACCGCTGGTCGTCCGTCATTATGACCACAACATTGGGACGGCCGGTACTATTGGTGATACGATGCTTTTGGCGATTAACCTGGTTGCATCCCTGGCCAAGAGCCAGTGACGCAGCTGCCATAACAGAATCTTTTAGGAAACTTCTGCGATTTATGTTATTCATAGTATGTCCTCTTGAATCATACTCGATTCTCGATACTTGATACTCGGTTCTTGCCAAACATCGAAATTTAGCCCGGCATTTAACGCCGGGTTTATTTTTGGCTGTAAAGGAGTTCTTCAAGCCGAGGCTTTAATTTTCTTATAGCGTGACCGCGGTGTGAGATTGCGTTTTTTTCTTCGCGGGTTAGCTGAGCGACGGTTTTGCCCAGTTGTGGCACAAAGAAAATCGGGTCGTAGCCGAAACCGTTTTCTCCAATCTCTCTGTCGGTTATAAGACCTTCCAGTGTCCCCTGAGTCTCGATTAATATTCTTTCAGGGCTTGCCAGACACAGGCAGCAAATAAATTTTGCTGTCCTTTTTTCTTTGGGCATATCTTTGAGAAGCTCCAGAACCTTTGCAATGTTTCGATGGTCTATCAGCGTTCTATCCTCATCCTTTAGTTTTTCACCGGAGAATCGCGCGGATTTTACGCCCGGTGCTCCGCCGAGGGCATCAACCACCAGCCCTGAATCGTCGGCGATAGTCCATAAGTCGGTGGCTTTAGCGTAGCCGGCCGCTTTTTTGTGAGCGTTTTCGGCAAAGGTGGTGCCGTCTTCTTGTATTTCGTTGATGTCACCGAAGTCTGATAGACCGACCCACTCGATATCCAAATCGAGCATAGCTCTCAGCTCAGCGATTTTGCCCGGATTAGCAGTCGCAACGAGAATTTTCAGCTTCATCGCTTCAGTGTCCTTGTCACCCCAACAGTTTTTTTAACAAGGCTCGCTGGAAGTGCAGGCGGTTTTCAGCCTGGTCGAACATAATCGAATTGGGCGACTCGGTGACCTCATCGGTGATTTCAAAGCCGCGATAAGCCGGCAGACAGTGCATAATCTTGACATTGGCCGGTGCGGACTTGACCAATTCGGCATTGACCTGAAAACCTGCAAAATCCGCACGGCGCTTTTGTTTCTCCTGCTCCTGGCCCATGCTGACCCAGGTGTCGGTGTAAATAATATCGGCATCAAGAACAGCTATGCCGGGGTCGTTCGTTTGCCGGACGGTCTCGGCTGATATTTGATTTGCCTTTTCGATTGTTTCGGCATCGAGCTCATAACCAGCCGGCGAGGCAACGGTCATTTTCATACCCAGCTTTGCGCAGGCAAAGGCCAATGAGCGAGCCACGTTATTACCGTCACCGATAAAAGCAATTTTCACACCCTTTATATTTTCGCAATGCTCCTGGATTGTAAGTACGTCAGCCATCGCCTGGCAGGGATGCAGCCGGTTCGTCAGGGCGTTTATGACCGGCACCGTTGCGTATTCAGCCAGCTCGATGATGGTTTTGTGCTCGAATGTGCGTGCCATTATGCAGTTGACGTATCGACTCAGGACCCTTGCCAAATCCTTGATCGGCTCACGGCTGCCGATGCCGCCGATGTCTTCAGGCTTGATGTAAATTGCACTGCCGCCGAGGTCCGTCATGGCAACATGGAAACTGATTCGGGTCCGCAGGCTCGGCTTCTCAAAAAGCATCGCCAAGGTTTTCCCCGAAAGGCATAAATCATTACCGCCTACGCCGTATAAACTCTTAAGCCTGGCGCTTATCCGCAGCAATTCTTTTAACAGCTCAACGGGATAATCGCTTATGCTAAGAAAATCTCTCATCCTTTATTCTCTCCTAAAACAGTATCAAGAATATCGACGGCCTGGTTGATTTGGCTTTTGGTGGCAATCATCGGCGGCATAAAGCGAAGCACCGTGCCCTGGGTGCAGTTTATGCGCAGGCCGTTTTCCAAACATTTGTCGGCAATGTCGGTGCCGGAGCTTGTCAATTGAACGCCAATCATCAGACCAACACCGCGGACGCTGTCGATAATGGCGTGCTTTTGCTTTAGCTGCTCAAGTTTGTCTTTAGTATGTTGGCCAAGCTTGACGGCGTTTTCCAGCATATTCTCCTGCTCTATTGTCTCTATGACGGCAATGGCCGCTGCGCAAACCAGGGCGTTGCCGCCGAAAGTAGAAGCGTGTTTGCCGGGGACCAGTGAGGCGGCCACTTCGGCTTTAGCCATCATGGCCCCTATGGCCACGCCTCCGCCGAGGGCCTTTGCCATGGTCATAATATCCGGCTCGACGTCGAAATGCTGATACGCAAACCATTTGCCGGTCCTGCCCATTCCCGTGGTGACTTCATCAAAGATAAGCAGCGCTGCATTTTCATCACAGAGCCGGCGGATTACCTGCAGATACTCCTTTGTGGCAATATTAATTCCACCTTCGCCCTGAATGGGCTCGACCATAACCGCCGCCACTTCATTGCTGAAAGCCGACTCGAGCGCGGCAATATCATTGAACGGTACGTAAGTAAAGCCCGGTAGTAGCGGCAGCAAACCTTCATGGTGCTTCGGCTGAGCGGTTGCCGTCAGAGTCGCAATGGTTCGCCCATGGAAGCTGCCCTCGGCGGTAATAAATTTGTACTTTTCTGGTGGCGTGTGCAGACGTGCCAGTTTTAACGCCGACTCATTGGCCTCGGCGCCGCTGTTGCAAAAGAAGCACTTGCCGCCGAACGCCCGCTCACTCAGCAGCTTGGCTAATTTGCCCTGCGGCTCCGAGTAAAAAGTGTTATCGATGTGCAGAAGCTCGCCCGCCTGTTTGCGCAACGCCTCGACAACCTTCGGATGGCAATGACCTATCGCGCTGACGGCCCAGCCGGGAAACATATCCAGTATCCTATTGCCGTCGGCATCGAAACAATAACAGCCTTCACCCTTGACGATAACCCGCGGCAGCCGGCCGTAATTGGCGATAACATATTTGTCAAATAAATCAATAGTCTCCTTTGTGGTCATAATTTGTATCTCGTATTTAGTATTTTGTTAGTGTCATTCCTGCGAAGGCGGAAATCCATTCTTTTTAACTTTTAACTTTCTAACTTTTTTCCTTCTCACTTTCTAATTATTTGCGTCCCGATTCCTTTGTCGGTATAGATTTCCAGTAGTAGTGAATGCTCTATTCGCCCGTCGATAATATGCGCTTTTTTGACTCCAGCGTCCAGAGCCATCAGGCAGGCCTCGACTTTTGGCAGCATTGCACCGGTGATAACGCCGGCGTCAATCATTTCCTTGATTTGTGTTTCATTTAGACTCGAAACCCAGCTGTCCGGGTCTTCGACGTTTGTCCGTATTCCATGCGTATCGCTTACAACAACGAGCTTTTCAGCTACTACTTCCGCCGCGACCCTGCCGGCGGCACTGTCGGCGTTAACGTTCAACTTTCCGCCGGCCCTGTCTTTGGCTACGGATGCGATAACCGGTATAGTCCCGTCGGCGCAGAGCTTCTTGAGCAATTGCGCATTTATACTCGTAACTTGTCCGACCAAACCAAGGTCGCGTTTTCGGCCATCTTCGCCGGCCAGTCTCAGAGTTTCGGCAAACAATACACAACTGCTCAGTGAGTGCAGCCCCATCGGCTCACATCCCAGTTCGGTCAGGGTCTCGCAGATGGGAGTATTGATTTTATGCACGAGCGTATGCTCTGCTATTGTCAGGGTTCGCTCATCGGTATAGCGCAGCCCCTGTACCCATACCGGCTCAAGGCCTGCGTCGTTCATCGCTCTTGTGATGGCCTTTCCGCCGCCGTGTACGATGATCGGCCGCATCCCGACGGCGGCCATAAAGGCGATATCGGTCAGCAGCTTTTTTTGCAGAGAACTATCGTCGAGCACGCTTCCGCCGAGCTTTACAACCACGATTTGCCCGCGAAAGCTGCGGATGTATTCCATCGCTTCAATGAGAGCGCGAGCTTTTGTAATAGCTTCTTCCACCTGCTGATTCCTGAGTATAGGGTTCAAATAAAGTGATGAGTGTATGAATGCTTCGTCTATCCGTCAAGTCATATTTATCCGCCTGGCCTGTATCCTATGGTTCCGCTGTCTGTATTCTTTTGTTTATTTTTTGCCAGGACGGCGTTATGAGAAAACTTTCTTCCATATTCCCAATCATTTCAAGAAATCTATTCATCGGCACTGAAAAGCTCAGAATATCCTTCGGGACGAACGGCCGGGCTGAGACGTCGAACATCCCCAGAACCGCTCTTGGCCGGTCGGAGTCTTTTTCCAGATAAGGATACTGGACTATGGAACCGCAGCCGGCACCGAACGGCGCAAATACGCCGTTCGGCTCACATTGGTCAAAGTTTGCAAGCGTAAA
>CAYGBH010000374.1:0-4386 GCA_964348055.1 uncultured Pirellulales bacterium | reverse complement strand
TGACCCCGCTCGAATCAATACGTACCGGTTAAGTACGCGCGCCAACAAGGTAACACTCAAGGACATGCTTCAGCCTGCTGATGTTGAAGAGCTTGCTATCAACTTGCCTGAGAGCATATGCAGTGACATCGAGACTATTGCCCATGCCGTTGTTTCGGCCCGAAAGGCCGGCAAACCTGTTGTCCTTTTTACCGGTGCCCATTTGATAAAGAACGGTCTTGGGCCTTTGCTTGTCGAGCTTGTAAAGCGCCGGCTTGTTACTCTCGTTGCTGGCAACTGTGCCACAGCCATCCACGATTTTGAACTGGCGCTGATAGGCCAAACCAGCGAGGATGTCCCGGACGCACTGGGCAAAGGCCGGTTTGGAATGGCCCACGAATTTGCCTACATCAACGGTGCTATATCCGTCGGCAATGAACGCAAGCTCGGTCTTGGTGAGACACTCGGCAAAATGATCTGTGACGAGGATTTCCGTAACGAGATTCTCTCATCGGTGGCAAAAGGCAACTCGCCGCGCAGTTTCCTTCATTCTGAGGTCAGCGTCCTCGCGGCCTGTTACGAAAACAATGTACCCTTTACCGTTCATGTTGGGATAGGCACAGACGTAACGGACCAGCATGAATCTTTTAACGGCCAGGCCAAGGGCGGCTGCTCCGGCAGAGATTTCCTTATCTACGTCAACGAAATAACCAAACTGACGAAGGGCGGTGTGATATTGAACATCGGTAGTGCCGTGGTCGGCCCGGAAGTTCTGCTCAAAGCCGTCTCAATGGCTGCCAACGCCGGGCACGTGGCGAATAACATTATTACCGCCGACTTTGATCTGCGCGACTACGACGCCGGTGCAATGAGCGATGAGTCTTGTTTAGGTTATTATTTCCGCGACCAAAAGAGCATTGTAACGCGAATCCCGCAGGCCTTCGCCGGCAGAGGCTTTTACATACAGGGCAACCAGAAACAAACATTTCCATTGCTTTACAAAAACATTATGGCAAAGTTATAGCCCACGGGAAAAAACTATGAAGGAAGAACGCATCAAGGAAATCTTAGCCCGGATTAAGAACGCGAAGGTAGCCGTCTACGGTGATTTTTGTCTTGACGCCTACTGGCTGCTCGACCCTCGCGGCTCGGAAGTCTCGGTTGAAACGGGCCTGCAGGCCCAGGCGGTCGGCAAACATTACTATTCGCTCGGCGGTGCATCCAATATTGTAGCTAATCTTGCCGCCATCAAGCCGGCAGCTATACAGGTCATAGGCGTTATCGGAGATGACATCTTCGGCAGAGAGATTACACGCCAGTTTCAGGAGCTGGGCGTCGGTACAACGTATCTGGTCGTTCAAACAGAAGATTTCGATACCGTAACCTTCGGCAAGCCGTACCTTGAGGGCAGCGAACAGCCGCGAATTGACTTCGGCTTTTTCAATAAACGAACCGAGGCGACCGACCGGGCCCTGCTGGACGGTATCCGCAACGCTTTGGAAACGGCAGACTCGCTTATCGTGAATCAACAGGTCCCGGCTTCCATAACAAACGAGTCTTTCATTGACCGGGCCAACGACCTCTTCGGAGAGTTTAACGACAAGATAGTTCTGCTCGATTCGAGGCATTACGGCCACAAATTCAAAAACATCTGCCGCAAAACAAATGATTTAGAGGCCGCTCGTTTAAACAACATTAATGTCAAATTAGATGATATTCTTACGTCAGCCGATGTGAAAAAATACGCCCTGAACCTTTACCGACAATTCAACAAACCTGTATTTCTAACCCGCGGCCCTCGAGGCATCATAACCGTCGATTCCGACGGCGTCCACGAGGTTCCTGGCATTCAATTACTCAAAAAGCTCGACCCAGTCGGAGCCGGCGACACAGTAACAAGCGCGCTGGCTTTATGTCTGGGCGCAGTTGTGCGGCCTGCCGAGGCAGCAGAGTTTGCCAACTTTGCAGCGGCCGTTACCGTTCAAAAACTGTTCCAGACGGGCACCGCCTCCGGCCCGGAAATCCTCGAAGTCGGAAAGGATGCTGATTATATCTACAAGCCGGAACTTGCCAGCGACCGGCGCAAAGCCCGTTACTTCGATGACAGTGAAATAGAACTTTGCTACGAATCAATATCGCTCGGCCGAATAAAACACGCCGTATTTGACAACGATGGGACAATAAGCACCTTAAGACAGGGCTGGGAACAAATAATGGCGCCTGTAATGGTAAAGGCCATTCTCGGCGACAAATACGAAACCGCCGACGAAACCCTTTACCATAAGGTTCGAAACCGCGTTGCCGATTACATCGACAAATCAACCGGCGTTCAGACGATTGTGCAGATGGAGGCCCTTGTCGAAATGGTCACCGAATTCGGCATCGTCGGCGCTGATAAAATCCTCGACAAATTCGGCTACAAGGAAATTTACAACGATGCTCTAATGGAGCTTGTCGGTGGGCGAATAGAAAAATTCAAACGTGGCGAACTCGACATCAGCGACTACATAATCAAAGGAGCGCTTGTCTTGTTAAAAACTCTGCGGCAAAGGGGCATAAAACTCTATCTGGCAAGCGGGACAGACCGCGCCGACGTTGTCGCTGAGTCCGAAGCGCTGGGTTATGCAGAGCTTTTTGATGGCGGCATTTACGGTGCCGTGGGCGACATCACAAAGTATTCCAAAAAGATGGTCATCGAAAGAATAATGACTGAAAACAAACTGCAGGGTCCGGAATTAGCTGTCTTCGGCGATGGCCCTGTTGAGATGCGGGAGTGCCGAAAGCGTGATGGTATCGCTATTGGCGTCGCAAGTGACGAAATTCAAAGGCACGGCTTGAACATCGAAAAACGCACCCGGCTGGTCAAAGCCGGCGCCCACCTGGTCGTCCCCGACTTCTCCCAGCACGACAAACTCATAAAATTATTATTCGGTTCCCGCAAAGCGGGGGCCCCGCAGGAGTGATTTATCGTCTCTTTTCACACGAGATTGAGAAATGCCGATATTTGAATACAAATGTAATAACTGCGGACATACGATGGAGTTTCTGGAGAAGACGAGGACTCCTCGAAAACATAGCTGCAAAAAGTGCAGCAGCGGCGACTTACAAAAGCTGCTGAGCGGTTTTGCCGTTGGCCAAAGCAAGTCGGCAAGTCCAACCTGCGAATCCTGCCCGGGCGGCCCATGTCCGGCAGATACCCGTTCGGCGGGAATGTGTCCTTATAGTCCTTCACATTGAAAAAAGACTGCTGGTTTGTAATACGTAAAAGAGCCTTGGAAGCGGTTTTGCCATCGGTCAGGAAATTGGGAGCGGCTCAAAGGTCTTCAAGTTCAGCCAGGAAAGAGTCGGATTCGTCCAGTTCAATTTCAGGGAAGCTGCCGGAAAGCTCCTCTGCCGGGGCCTTTGCTGCTGGCGGCGCTTTCTGGGCCGGCTTTGGTTTGGCTTGCTCGGGCGGGATAATCTCTTCGGGCTCACCGTCAATCTGCAATAAGAACGTGAGGGGTCCTATTGTGATATAGTCGCCCGCCTTGAGTGTTTCCTCATCTATACGTTTGCCGTTAAGGAAAGTGCCGTTACGTGAGTCAAGGTCGCGAATTTTCAAAGCTTCTTTGTTCTGACTCAGTTGGCAGTGCCTTCTGGAAACGGGCATAAGGGGAATGCACAAATCGCAATCGTGACGTCGGCCGATTGTCGTAATATTGCTCGGCAAGGAAAAAGCTTTTTGTGAGCCGTCTTTTTTGAATAGAACCAGATTTACGTCCATTCTACCTTCCTCTCTATTAATCTAAGCCTTGTCACGACTACTTGTATTATATAAATAAAAGTATTATATAACAAGAGATAAATCGGATAATAAGAAACTATCTTAAAACCCAAAATGTCATTCCGAGCGCAGCGAGGAATCTCTTATTTTAGCCAATGAGACCCTTCGCTTCGCTCAGGGTGACAGTTTTGAGATAATTTCTAAATACTATTGACAGGGGCAACTGCCTGGGTTAAAGTTGCGTAACTATATGTTAAATAAGAGGTTATTATGGTCATAAGGGATATTGGTATATAATGGGTTCATTCGCATAACTTCTGTGTGGTTACTAATCGGCATTTTGGGTTGTTATCTGCCCCAGAGACTAACTTGACAACCTTAGCTGAACCGATATATTCACGGGTAAATACAGAAGATTAGTAATAACGGATAAATATATGGCAAAAGTGACACTGCCCGATGGCAGCACATTAGAAGTTAGTGACGGTACGACAGCAAAGCGATTAGCTCAACAGATAGGACCGGGGCTTGCAAAAGCGGCTGTAGCAGCGAAAGTAAATGGCCAGTTGGTGGATTTGTCAAAGCCCATAGATGGCGAGACAGCCGTTCAAATCATCACCATCAAAGATGACGAAGGCCTTGAA
>CAYGBH010000373.1:0-4437 GCA_964348055.1 uncultured Pirellulales bacterium | reverse complement strand
CAATCTGATGGTCTCGGCTGTTTGCTTGGGAGGGCACTCCAAGAGCAACGACCAGGAGCGCTACGAGATCGTCAGTCGCTGCATCGATGCGGGTATGAATTACATCGATGCCTGTACTCGCGGCGAGGTGATTAGAGACTCCAAGGCCCTTAGGGGGCGGCGCGACAAGATGTACCTGGCCCTGTCCCATTGCGGCCATGAGGTGCGCCAGAAGGATTACCGCACCGCCAGGAAGCTGTTAGAAGTGCTCGATGGCTTGCTGAAAGAGTCCAATCAGGAATACACAGATTTGTGGCGTATCACCTGTTACGAACCAGGCGGCAGACACACTTTCAACACATCCTGCGAGGTGGTCGAGGCGCTGGAGAAGGCCAAGAAGCAGGGCAAAGCTCGTTTCATCGGATTTTCATCCCACGACCGCCGCTGGATAAAGTTCATGATTGAGTACTTCCCGCAAATCGATGTTGTTTGTTTTCCTTTCACGACCATGAGCAAGGCCGCTCCAAAGGACAGTCTGTTCCCGGCGCTGAAGAGGTGTGACGTGGGGGCTTTCGGCATTAAGCCTTTTGCCAAGGCTTCGCTGTTTAGAGGCAACCGCCAGGAAGACAACGGCCGTGCACGACTGGCCATCCGGTACATCCTGCACAGCAATACTGTAATACCCATTCCCGGCCTGAACAGCATTAGCGAGGTCGATAACGCGGTCAAGGCGGTCAAGGAAAGGCGCGAACTCGACATGAAAGAAAGGGCTGAGCTGGAAAGTGCCGCCAGCGAGATGTGGACCCAATTACCGCCCCATTATCAATGGCTCAGGGACTGGGAATACGTCTAATCGTGCATTACTGTAAAACGACCGAGCATAACTCTTCTGGTACCGCACCAGCTGTTTATAATAATACCAGGGTATGAGGTATGAGATATTGTTTCTTGATGTTTATTCTGGCATCTGTGGTCTTTGCTGAAATCGGCTGTGTGCAAATAAAGGTTGAACAGAAATCGGAAACAAGCACAGAGCCCGATGACAACTGCGAACCCGTAACGGATGATGAGCCGCTGCTGCTTGATGATGAACCTCTGCTGCTGCTTGACGACGGCCCGGATGTTGACCTGTCAGCCGGCTCCAGAGCTGATAACAGTCGCTGCTACGTTTGCCACATGAACTATGTGCAAGAGGATATCACCGTTATCCATGCGCGTGTCAACATCGGCTGCGCGAACTGCCACGGCAACTGTGACGCCCACATTGCCGATGAATCCTGGGCCTGGGGTGGTAACGGCACGCCGCCGGGTATTATGTATCGTCGGCCGGAGATTAATCCGTTCTGCATGGGCTGTCACCCGAAGGATAAAATCGACACTGAGCAGCACAAACCTCTTTTCGCCGATTATGTCGAAAAAAAACATTGCACCGATTGTCACGGTGACCATCGCTTGGCCAAACGCGAGTGCAAATGGAAGTAGGCCCACCTATTTGGCCCGGATTTCACTGTGCAGGTGGACAAGAAACACGCGGCTGTTGCGGAGTGATGTTTTGATTTGGGGGAGACTACTGTTTAAATCCGCTGTCCTATTTCCGCTATCCGGCCGTAAGGCTCGGCTTGTAGCCGATCGAGCTTCAAGCGTGTTGTGTGGTTTGTTATTCAAACCGATTTGCTTCGGGCAATAGGTTGTAAATCCGGAATCGGCGGCAGAAGAACCGGCAGCCTGCTTGCACTAATATTCTTTGAAGTTTCTCATCCAATGCGGCCAGTCGCTCGGCTGAACGCCACCGGCCTGTGTCCAGAAGCCGTTCGTATCGAACGTTCGATGCCACTTGAGTGTCCACAACTCCTTAAGGTCCACCTTTCTAACAGACCAATCAAGAAACAGGTGATTATTAGACCCGTTGTGCCGATTGATGCAGAAATGCATCATTTCATTTCGAGCCCTTATCCACTGGCCGTCAAATTCAGGAGGTATGATACGCTCAGAGTGAGGATTGCCATTCTGATAGAAGGGCCCGCCTCCCCGCCACATGCTATCGGCAAAAACAGGTATTAGGTTTCCACCTTTAACATCCATGGTCTTCCAGTTCCATTCAACCGGGCGTTGCTGAATCGTCGACTGTCCCGGCCGTGCATTAAAAGTCCAATTATTTGCTCCATAGCTGGCTTCTTCGCGCCGGTTGCCCTCTCCGCCTGTCCCCATGATGTAGGTCCTGAATGGGCCGCCCCAGGACGACATAGCGGGCAGCCGTTTAGTGGCCATCGGGCAAATGAGAATACCCCGTCTTGTCCTATACAAAGATCGCAGCGCTACTATCCAGTTTCCACGCGGCCACCCGGCATATTGGGATTCCATGCAGAAATAGCCATCGTTATCCTGGCAGTACATCGACCAGACTTGGCCCCATCCGTGCAGGTTCACCTGACAGGCGGACGATCTTGCCTGTTTCTTTACCCGGTGTAATGCCGGCATCAATATAGCCATCAATAACGCGATGATAGCAATTACCACCAGAAGTTCTATTAAAGTAAACCCGCCATACGTGTGGCGGGTAAAACCCTTTGACTTGTTCATGGTAAATACCTCCAACTTCTATATTAAATTTCGCTGCTTAATTGTTAAGATGCGCTAAATGGGCTTTCTGTTCCCTTGGCTTCGTATTTTCCAAATATCTTAGCGCCACTTCACCAAAACATATTATACCTTAAATCTGCTTTCTCTGCAATAGGAAATTCTGAAAAAAAATGGGCGGATTTGCTTGGCGTTGGCAAAAGAAGTGATTCTTGAGTAACGAGCAAAACTGAAGGCAAAGATTACTCTTATGATCCGATTATTCTTTGTTAAGGACGGATGCTTCGCTTTGTTCAGCGTGACAGCTTAAAACCGATTGGTTTGAGTTAGCTAATGGTCCTTGAAATTTCTCATCCAGCTCGGCCAGTCACCCGGCTGAGCCCCACCTGCCTTTGTCCAGAAGCCGCTCGTGTCGAACTGTCGATGCCACTTGAGTGTCCACAGCTCCTTGATTCCTACTCTTCTTACAGACCAATCCAAAAAAGCCATATTTATAAATCCATTGTGTCGGTCGATGCAGAAATGCATCATTTCTGAGGCAGCACCGGTCCACTGACCATTAAACTCGGACGGAATGATTCGGTTGGAGTGAGGGTTTTTGTTCTGATAGAACGGCCCACCTCCCCGCCACATGGTATCGGCAAAGAGCGGTATTCTGTTTCCGCTTTTAACATCAATGGTCTTCCAGTTCCATTCAGTCGGACGGCTTTGAATGGCCGACTCTCCCGGGTACGGATCATAAACCCAGCAATTTAACCCATAGCTGCATTCTTCTCGCAGGTTGCCTTCTCCGCCTGTCCCCATGATGTAGGTCCTGTCCCAACTGCCGTGGTTAGGCATATTAGGCAGTCGTTTGGTGGCCATCGGGCATTTGAGGATATCTGACCTTGTCTCGTACAGAGGCCGCAGCGCGAATATCCATGACCCGCGCCTCCACATGTTGCCATGACGACAGAAATAGCCATCATTTTCTTGGCAATACATCGACCAGATAACACCCCATTGTTTCAGGTTCATCTGACAAGCAGCCATTCTTGCCTGTTTCTTTACCCGGTTTAGTGCCGGCATCAGTATCGCCATCAATAACGCGATAATGGCGATTACCACCAGAAGCTCTATTAAGGTAAAGCCCCTTGATTTATTCATAATAAATACCTCCCGTTTCTATCAAAATTTCGCTACTTACCTTCCTCAAGATGCATTAAACGGGCTTTCTGTTCCCTCAACTTCATGTGTTCCCACTGTCTTAGCCACTTCACCAAGACCTATTATACCTTAAATCGACTTCTTCTGCAATGCTAAATTCTGGAAAAAAATGGGCATATTGGCCCAGAATGGGCTTTTTTACTGCTATTAGGGCCGTGCAAGAGTGCAACAACGGTCTCTAAAGGAAGTTTTTAGGTAACCTTTCTCCACCGAATGTTTATAGGACCTTGTAGGTAGAGACCCTGCTGTTATTTCTTTTACAATTGTATCAAAAAAGACAGGTAACAGGGGGCAATCGGCTCCAGGAAGTTTTTCTTGACGGGAAAGTGGTTAATCTGGTATAAATAATACTGGTGAAACTTGTGCCCGCGCAGAGCCTGCCCTCAGCGCAGCCGAATGGGTGGTATCTTATGGACTTTACTCCTTTGAATTGTGGGAGCTTTGCAGTTTTTCGATAGAGGCAGAGTCATTATGCGAGGCACAGAGTGAAGGTTTCTACATTTCAATTAACGGCCTATATTGGGCTTGCAAAATGGTGCCCGAAGTGAAGGAAGGAGGTAGTTCCAAGTTATAACAAATTGTCCTGGGCAGGCCCTGCACCATTACGGTTCAGGGCAGGCACGAATTTAGTGAAGGCGGGAGTTTTATCGGTTGTTTTGTTTGAAGGAGTGTTAT
>CAYGBH010000372.1:0-4454 GCA_964348055.1 uncultured Pirellulales bacterium | reverse complement strand
AGAGGCGGCTCCAGCGGCTTTTGATTATACAGCTTTGATGGCGCCGATACCTGAGTTGGTTGCTGCTTCGGTGCGAAGTGCCCCCCAGGGGGGCCTGATAAACATCTTTGCGGGTATTCCCGCCACGGTTAAGGCCGGGATTGACCTGGATGCTTACATACAAAAGCGATTGTATTTTATTGGGACCAGCGGCTCGACTTTAGACGATATGAAACGAATGTTGGCAAAGGCCGAACTCGGTAAGCTCGATACGAATGTCAGCGTTGCGGCTGTTTGTGGGCTTGCCGGTGCGGCCAAAGGGATTCGGGCGGTTGAAAACCGGTCGATAGCAGGTAAAATTATCGTTTATCCGGCTTGTAAAGGTCTGGGTTTGGTACCGCTGGAACAATTGGGAGAAAAAATGCCGGAAGTTGCTAAATGTCTAAATAATGTGCTGTGGACGAGGGCAGCCGAGCAGAAACTCTTGGAAAGTTTTGAGTCATAAAGAGGGACCATACTTCCTCCATCCTTAGCAGAGCTACTGCGGAGGACGGGTCGCGGGAACACAAACAAGAATTAAGGGATACTGATGAGCGATTTGAAAGGGATTGAAAAAGCGTACGAGACGGCCCGCCAGCGTTACGCTGGGTTGGGAGTCGATGCTGACGAGGCGATGGAACGGCTCAGTTCGATTGCGATATCACTGCACTGCTGGCAGGGAGATGATGTAGGGGGATTTGAAAGCGGTGAGGGTCTAAGTAGTGGCGGCATAATGGCCACAGGCGCCTATCCCGGCAAGGCGCGGACAGCGGATGAGCTGCGGGCGGACCTGGAGAAAGCGATGAGCTTGATACCGGGTAAGCACCGGTTGAATCTGCACGCGATGTACGCCGAGACGGGAGGAAAAATCGAGCGCAACAAGTTGAAACCAGAGCATTTTGCGGCGTGGATTGACTGGGCCAAGGCAAATGGTCTGGGGATGGATTTTAATGGGACATTTTTTTCGCATCCGAAGGCTGAAAGCGGATTTACGCTGTCCAGTGCGGATGAAGGAATACGCAGATTCTGGGTGGAGCATGGAATAGTGTGCCGAAAGATAGGAGAGGCAATGGGAAGAGAGTTAGGCAAAGCTTGTATAACAAATGTGTGGATTCCAGATGGTTATAAGGATATACCGGTCGACCGCAAGGGACCTCGCCAGCGACTTAGAAAATCGCTCGATGAGATATTCGCTGAGAAAATAGATAAGAAGTGGCTTTTGGACTCGGTGGAAAGCAAACTCTTCGGCATCGGCTCAGAAAGTTATGTTGTCGGCTCGCATGAATTCTATATGGGCTATGCTGTCGCAAATAATCTTCTACTTTGCTTAGACACGGGACATTTTCATCCGACGGAGGTTGTTTCTGATAAGATATCATCCGTATTGACTTTTCTGGATGAGATGTTGCTGCATGTCAGCAGGGGCGTGCGCTGGGACAGCGACCATGTAGTTATTCTCTCGGATGAACTGCGTGCCATTGCCGAAGAAATAGTGCGAGGCGGCTACCTTGAAAGAGTGCACATTGGCCTTGACTTTTTTGATGCGAGCATTAACCGTGTGGCGGCGTGGGTAATAGGGACGCGTTGTATGATAAAAGCCTTGTTAATTGCTCTATTGGAGCCGACAGAGAAGCTGTGCCGGATGGAAGCCAACGGCGATTACACATCGCGCTTGGCTATGCTGGAAGAGTTGAAGACCCTGCCCTTCGGAGCGATTTGGGATCATTATTGTGTGAAATCAGACGTACCGGTCGCTGAAGGTTGGCTGGATGAGGTCAAAGCTTATGAAAGGAATGTTCTCAGCAAGCGCCGATAGAGCAGATACGGATCAAAGTTAGTAGTAAGGAAAACGACATGGATACGGAACAGCAGTCGCAGCAACCGCAAGCTGGAAGTGAATTTGAACGTGAGCCGGTGCCTAAGAATGCCCTGCTCGGCTTCAAGAGCTTCATCGGAATGTACGCCGGCGAGCATTGTGCCGGGACCGAGCTAATGCTCGGGCCGCTGTTTGTGGCCGCAGGGGTCAGCGCTTTTGACCTCGTCATGGGTCTTGTCGTCGGCAACGCCCTGGCAGTCCTTAGCTGGATGTTCCTTTGTGCGCCTATCGCCACTCGTGCCCGCCTGACGCTCTACTATCAACTCGAGAAGATCTGCGGCCGCAAGCTTGTGACCCTCTACAACCTTGCCAATGGCGTGATGTTCTGCTTCCTCGCCGGCGCGATGGTGACTGTCTCAGCCACGGCAATCGGGGTCTGGTTTAGGTTTAAAATGCCGGGCCTAAACGACCTGTATCCTAACAGTGTCGGCTGGGTTGTAGCTGTCGCTGTTGTCGGAGGGCTCATTGCCATCGTTGCTGCCTATGGCTACGAAACTCTGGCCAAGTTTGCTAACGTTGCCGCTCCGTGGATGGTATTCGTGTTCCTGGTATTCGGCTTTGTGGGCCTTCGGCAGTTCATCGAGGCAACCGGTACAGAGATCGGCTCTCTCGGTGACCTCTGGCACCTGGCTAAGACACAAATATGGAAAGGGGGCGCACCGCAGGAAGGGCAGGTAAAATTCACCTTCTGGCATGTCACTTTCTTCGCGTGGTTTTGTAACATGGCCATGCACATCGGTATGAGCGACCTGTCTGTTTTCCGCTTCGCGCGCAAGAGCTGGTATGCCGTGGCAAGCGGCGCCGGTATGTACGTGGGACACTTTATGGCCTGGATCAGCGCTTCAATCCTCTATGCCTATCAGTTGCATCTGGACCCCAGAAATATCGATGTATTGCCCGGCCCGCTGGCCTACCGCGCCGCCGGGCTGGTAGGTCTCCTGTGTGTGATTATCGCCGGCTGGACAACAGCCAATCCGACTATATACCGAGCGGGCCTGGCGTTCCAAGCTTTAGCACCCAAATCGTCCCGTTTCAAGGTAACGCTGATCACCGGTGCCATTGCAACAGTTGCCGGTATGTTCCCAGCCATCGCAATGAAGCTGCTGGGCTTTGTGGCCCTTTACGGTCTGATTCTCATGCCCATGGGTGCGGTGATCTTTGTGGACTTCTGGTTGATTCGAAGGTTTGGCTTACAGAGTTACTACGCCGAGTTGAGCGGAAAGACCTTCAACTGGGCCGCTGGCCTGGCTTGGTTCGTGACCCTGGCAACCGCCTGGGTGTTAGTGAAGTTCACAGACATGCAGATTTTCTTTGTTTCGCTGCCAGGCTGGTTTGTTACGGCCTTGTTGTACATTGTCCTAAGCAAGTTCTATCAGAAAAAGGTCCGCCCGCCTATGGCGGAATAACAGGAGAAATTATTATGCGTCCTATCTTACAGATTGTCTCACTGTTGGCGCTGATTGCCTTGATACTGCCATCTATCATCTTCCTTGCAGGCCGCTTGGAGTTATATACGGTCAAATGGATCATGCTGGCTGCCACGGTTGTCTGGTTTGTTGCCGCCACTCCATGGATGTGGAAAGACAAAGGTGTCGAACAGCAGGACGCCGGTTAGGTTGACACACTGACTGGTAAAAGACAAAGCAAAACCAAAGAAAGGAAAAAATTATGGCTGATACCGACGCAGTAAAAGGAGCAAAACAGTTCTACGAAGATGTTCCAATGAAGACTGAAGGCTTTTTCCTCAAAGGGGCAGGCAGTCTCGACTGGGGGATGAAAAATCGGTTGTCAAGGATATTTAACCCCGAGACCGGCCGAACGGTAATGTTTGCAATCGACCATGGTTATTTTCAAGGCCCCACGACGGGGCTCGAGCGGATCGACCTGACGATTGTACCGTTGATGTATTACGCCGACGCTATAATGTTGACGCGTGGAATTCTGCGAACTACCGTGCCGCCTACTCTGACCAAACCGATAGTGATGCGGTGCAGCGGCGGCCCGAGCATACTGAAGGAACTTTCGAATGAGGAATTAGCCGTTGACATAGAGGACGCCATTCGCATGAACGTAGCGGCGATTACGCTGCAGGTATTTATCGGCGGCGAGTTCGAGACCCGCTCGGTGCATAATATGACCCGGCTGGTAGATATGGGAATCCGTTTCGGTATTCCCACCATGGCCGTAACGGCGGTGGGCAAAGATATGGTCCGGGATGCCAGATACTTTCGCCTGGCCTGCCGTATTTGTGCCGAGCTTGGGGCCCAGATTATCAAGACATATTATGTTCCGGAAGGCTTTGAAACAGTAACGGCTTCGTGCCCGGTTCCAATTGTGATGGCCGGCGGAAAGAAAATCCCGGTACTCGATGCCCTGACAATGGCATATAAGGCGGTGCAAGAGGGCGCATCAGGCGTAGATATGGGACGCAACATTTTCCAGAGTGACGCTCCCAAGGCCATGATGCAGGCGATTCGCAAGGTCGTTCATGAGAATATGAAGCCGGCTGAGGCCTTCGAGCTGTACGAAACCCTCAAAAACGAAGAGCGTGAGTAGTGAC
>CAYGBH010000371.1:0-4454 GCA_964348055.1 uncultured Pirellulales bacterium | reverse complement strand
AAACCTCCCCTGTATTTTGCATATCATCAGCGCCCGCACTTAGAGCGATCTCGAAAAGCTGCTCTTCGTCCACATTAGCAGTATTGACGGTGATAAGTCCCTTCTTGCTGAACATCCAGTTAACGCACCCGCCCGTCCCTAACGAGCCGCCGTGTCTCTCGAACAGTCTCTTAACTTCCGGCGTGGTCCGATTGCGGTTGTCCGTCAGTGCCTCGACCATTATAGCCACGCCGCTCGGCCCATAACCTTCGTAGAGCACCTCTTCAAAATGAATACCCTCCACCTCGCCGGTTCCTTTTTTGATTGCCTTTGCAATCGTATCTTTCGGCATATTGGCCGTCTTGGCCTTGTCGATTGCATACCGCAAAGGAAGATTCGCAGCCGGGTCACCTCCGCCGTTCTTGGCTGCGACTATTATCATTCGAGCCAATTTGCTCCATATCTTGCCGCGTTTGGCGTCGGCTGCCGCTTTTTTATATTTTATTCCCGCCCAGTGTGAATGACCTGACATACATGCTCCTAACCAACAACTACGAACTGTTAACTCTTAACTATGAACTAACAACCAAACATTATACCTCATTTCTCTTTTACAAGTAACCTTTTTCCCCCAAATGTTTGTTTCGCCGTGCACTTGCACCTTCATCCTTCGCAGCAAAGGCGACGCTATCAGCCACACACTAAACGCTACCTAATATTCAAGCACAGCGTATGCGTGGCGAGCGTAGTGGCCGCGAAGGTCACGTTCGTACTGCTTCAAAATCTTTTCGCCGAGGCCTTGATAATCTCCGCAACGGTATAAGGCCCGTGCCAGTATCAGCTCACGCAGCGAACGATTCCGCGTCAGGGTGTCCTCGCTGTCGCGCGGCGTGCGGCGCCTGGCGTCACTGATATCCGTAAAAGCATGTCCTCTCATACCGGGCTTTCCCAACAATTCCGCAAGCGCTTTGGCCGCAGCCAGCCCCCTCAGCCTCTCAAGTGCCATCGCCACCGCCCGATGATGTGAGAACTCACTCTCAGCGTCGAGCTGTCCGGCCTTCTGAAGAATGGCACCCAGTCCCCGCTTGTCACCTGTGCGCCCCAAAGCGATGATAAGACTATCCAGTGGGCTAAGGCTCGCACCAAACTGCCCCATGCCTGTATAATTCCAGCCTTTGTCCCACCGACTGGACTTGACAGCCTCCAACAGTGTCCCGGCCCCCCTCGCATCACCTAACATACCAAGGATATGGGCGAAAGCGAGTTTGGCCTTTTCACTGCTGGCACTTTCGTAAGCCTTACGCAGAAGCGGCAGCGCCTCTCGCTGCTGAGCAAGAACCACCTCCAGCCCATCAAAGTCGTTGACAACACGCTCCACAGCCTGCGCAATCTTTTCCTTGGGCAGCGGAAATGAATCCTTGTCCGTAAGCACCCTCTTCGGAAGATTACCCTTCTCGACCAGGTGTTTCTGAAGCGCCTTGATATTAATCTGACGCACGCCCTTGCCGCTCTCGGCCGCCATCGCCGCCGCCAGACCTGCTGCATAGCCCTGGTTCTGAATATCTGCCTGCATACGTATCACGGGCATCGCATCGCGATGGGCACTGACGCCGAGCCCCGTAACTAAAATGCCCTCAAGGGCCTTCGGCAGCAGGCAGCGATAAGGTACGTTAACGAAAATCTCTTTTCTGTCGGGCGGCTTTAGCATGAACACCGGATGTATCGTAAAGCCGTGCGAGTCGAAATTGCTCCTGGCGATGACAATAGTGTCAGGGTAGCTGCGTCCGTTAGAGATATCCAGCGGCGACATAACAAAGTCGCCGACGATGCGCCGCCGTTCACGCGTGTCAATCAACTGCCCCAGGTCATAGGCATCTTTATATTTGTTCTTGGCGACGACGAAGGCACGCCAAACATCGATAATGTCCGAGTCGTCGATAAAGGTCCAGTCGGTATTAGTGTACCCCGCGCCCATCTTGCGCGGAGGAAGACCGGCACCCTGGACCGCAACACCGGAACCGTTGGTATAGACGCACGCAGCACCGGCCGCGGCAGCAATATCCGCATTGCCGGTCGAATCGATGACCACCTTTGCAAGTATCACGCCGCGTCCCTCGGGCGTGGCGACTACAACACCTTTGACACGCCCATTTTCCACGAATGCACCGCAGCCCAGCGTGCCGAACCAGAGGTCAGCACCGGCCCTGCACAGTTGGCGCCGATACCATTCCTTCTTGTACTCGATATTCCATCCCCCATCTTCATGCTTGGCACCAGCTCCGAAACTGGCAATACCATCGTCAATCTCTTTGGTGAAGCCTTTAATATAACCGTAATAATATTTGCTGATAAGGCCGAGCGTTCCCACTCCACCGAGACCGTGGAGGTACTCCACCACGAGAGTCTCAGACCCCTGCCGTGCCGCGGAAATGCCGGCAGGCGCCCCACCGGTGCCGCCGCCAACGACAACTACGTCCACCTCACCGAGCACCGGTACAGCCCGTCTGTCAACAGGAACGGTCACGTGCTCGGTTTGAAACGGGCGTAATCCACTCAGATTCTCCCGAATATCTCCACCTGCAACCGGCGTTATTGGCTTACCGTACAGTTTGACATTACTGGGCCTCGCTGTGCCCTTAGCCTCCGAAGCAGCCGCGGCGCCGATGCGACTACCTACCTTCATCAACTCAAGCGGCCGAAGCAGCCTCGCTGCCGCACTGCGGGAAATATCCGCGCAACCACCAAGGACGAACAGACGTTTAACACCCATAGGTCTAAATGCATCCAGACTGACTTTTTCCGCGCCGGGCCAGACGCCGGACAGATTTTTCTTCCCCCTCATCGCATCAGGCGGCACCTGAAAAAGCATCTCCGACGCGTCTACCTGTCCCGGATGCCACGTTTTGTCACGAGCGATTTGTTCGGCTCGGGCAAAAGAAGCAAAGGAGCCGTCCTTCATCCGTATTCTGAGCGTGTACTCAATGGCCTCGCGCCTGGGACCGTCCTTGACAGGTATCGGCGTCGGCATTTTTCGCGCCTGGATGTCTTTGCCGGTTCGAACATCACCGCCGACAACGACTCGCTTAAAGCTCCGCAGCCCAGCCGGATACGGCTTAAAGACCGCGCCTGCCATTCTCGCTACACTTGCCCGCGGCGTCGCATCGATGATGACCTTGGCCCTTACCGCCTGTCGCCCGGAACGGTTGGCCATAACGATGCCGGCAATCTCCCCCCTATCTCCGCGAAGCACATCTGTGGCATAGCAACCAAACAAAAACTGCACGCCTGCCTCAAGCAGTGCTTCATCCATCGTGCGCTTCACCTGCATCGGGGCCACAGGCGACTCAGCGAAAATCTTCTTCGCCAGCGGTGAGGTCGGCTCTTCACCCGCCTTCAGCCACAGCCGATACGTCCCGCAAATGTCCTCGCCGAGGTACGGCCGGTCCGTCGCAAGAAACACTTTCGTACCTTTTTGCGCCGCTTCTACAGCCGCAGCCACGCCGCCTGATGTTCCTCCGACCACCACAATGTCCACATCGTAAGCGACAGGAATATCTCTCGCCGATTCATTCACTGCTCTTTCGCAAGCTGACGAGGCAGAAATAGCTTCATATCGGGCATGAACAGCGTTTCCAGTGTAGGAAACGCCGCTTTCGGAAGCTTTAGAACAGCCGGCTTGTACAAAAGACAAACAAAATAGCGTAGTGACCAATATAAACTGAACCAATTTCTTCATTTTTCAATCCTTTCTATGAATACCTTCAGTTGCTCATTTGGCCTCTTTTCCTCCTTAGCAGCCTGCTGTCCTTTGACGTCAACATTATCCTCATTATTCGCTCACTTGCAATAAAAAATCCATTATACAGTTACACAGGTCGAAGATCCGCCCCCGCTGCTTCGTTTTGCCTGCACCTGTCGGTGTCGCAGGCACAGGTGCGAAGCAGAAAGGCGGGGACGGAATCAACAAACAATCGTCAATAATCAATTAAAAAAGGGGCCTATACCGATTGATTCGGTATAGGCCCCGAATCGATTTCCACCTATGGCGGACTTAGTCTGCACCAAGCCAACACTATTGTGCTGGCTACCTGAACGGCCACCTACATCTTTGGCCTCATCTGCCAAGTTGGGTTGCGCAGCAATTTTACTGATATTCTATATGCAGCAGTACACTGTTTGCCCCGGCAATTGCACATCGAATGCCC
Source organism: uncultured Pirellulales bacterium (assembly GCA_964348055.1). GTDB lineage: Bacteria > Planctomycetota > Phycisphaerae > Sedimentisphaerales > Anaerobacaceae > JAUXAL01. The sequence goes on along the minus strand of CAYGBH010000371.1, from coordinate 270 downwards.
AAAGAGGGATTAGCCGGATCGTCTCTAATCATCAACACTATGGCGCTGCCGGCCCAGCCATTCTGGTTGACTATCTCCTGTATGACAGAAGCGATGTTCGGTGTCGTCTGGTCAGGACCACTGGCACCCACGGTAGTCCAATTCGGCACACTCCACTGCACCTTTGCCGTCGTTGTAGACCTGCTGCTAAGGTTCTTTGAAGCTGAACTAAACGCAGCGGGATTGGGAGACAGTTCACCCTCGATGATAAGATTAACCGGCTGTGTGCCG
>CAYGBH010000370.1:0-4470 GCA_964348055.1 uncultured Pirellulales bacterium | reverse complement strand
ATTCGAACCTCCACGTCCCTAAGGACACAAGGACCTAAACCTTGCGCGTCTGCCAGTTCCGCCACGCTCGCAAGACCTTATTCCAAGTCTGCACCGCTGTCTTCCGATACTTTCTCTGTGGCTATCTTCTCAATCCGCTTCTCAGCTTTCTGAAGTATTGTCCTGCAGTGCTTAATCAGAGCCATTCCTCTTTCATACTGGCTGAGACTATCCTGCAAAGGTATTTGTCCTTGCTCTATATTACCCACAATGTTTGTGAGCTCTTTGATCGCCTCTTCAAAGCTCAATTTGCTTATACTGTTATTTCGTTTAGCACTCATATCTCAAACTTCCATAATTTTTATTTTTTTTAAGCAGCTGCCTGTACCCAGTAAGCCCTTTAATTATATACGAGCGTTCGTGAATTACAAACCCTGAGGGTATTTTTCGCACGCCGAGGGTGCTCAAGGTTTGAAATTGGGTTTGACCGGATTTGTTCTTCCGAGTCGGAAATGGCGGTTTATTTTCATAAGCCATTGTTGGATAAAGGTATATGTTCATTTTGGTTTTTCAGAAATTGGGGTTGTTTTGCCTAAATCGGGCAATCGTTAGGAAGTAAGCCACTTCGTCCATTGCAGAGTCTGAGTACACCTCTGATAGTGCTAACAGGCAAAAGGCTGAAAAACAGGTACTTGGGGGGGTGGTTTACGCTCGATATGAGAAAAAGATACTACACCTTGAATACGTCGTCCCATTCTCGTTTTTTTACTAAAATTGGGGGAGTATCTTGCCGATAACAAAGAGGGGTGCTGTTTCAAGCGATTTATCTTGCGAGGGAGGAAACATATGAAAGATAACGAGCCATCTGTTCAGCAGAAAGAACAAAGGCTGAGTACTCGTTTTCAGATTCCTAAATCACAGGATGCTAAAGTCACACTCTGGACTCAACAAGGGACGGGAGTTGCCCAGAATGAGACTCCAGGGCAGTGTTGGCAAGGTTGTTTAGGTAACATCTGTGACCGTGGATTGCAGGTTATATTGGAGGCTGTCTACTGGGTACAGTTACGCCCAAATCAGAGGGTAGAGCTGCAACTTGATATTTCTTCAAGTCAAATTGAAATTAAAACTGAAGCAACTGGCCAGGTTAGATATGTTTTGGCCGATGAGCAAGATAACAGAATTAAACTGGGGATTGGGTTTTTGGAATCTGAACTTTGTGCTGATACAAAAGAGGCAATTCGTCAAGTCTGCGAGGTTGTAGGATTTTGTCCCGAATCCGCATTTGATGCGTGCCCGAACCTATAAGTCATTTCCAAAGGTACTACTCTTTATCTGTGTCTTATTTTTGTTTGTAAGTACCCGTCGGCTGTCGGCAACGGCCTGGGATCTGGCTTCTGTTTTTACTTCTTTGTTACCTTGCTTTCAATCAAATTCTCGTCTGCAAGTTCTGTAATTAAATAGTCTCCAATCCGGACATCCTTTAACGTTCGCACCAGCAAACCGGTTTTTTTGTCGGTGGTGATGCTGTATCCCCGCCGCAGGACCGATTTTGGATCCAAACCTGCCAGGCGATTCGCCTGCGCTGTAAGCTGCATCCGGCAGTCATTGATGGTTGCTTGTATGACTGTATTCGCCCGATTTTTCAAATTGTTCAATTCGACCGTTTTCTTTCCCAAGAGCCGATGCGGCTCGATCCTGACAATCTGCTCATAACTTGCGGCTAATTTCTCCCGCGCCTCAGCCAGCAGAGCTTTTGTTGCCTCTATCATTCGCATATCCAGCTCGTCCAATCTTTCTTCAGCAGTGAAGACAATTGAAAGCGGATTTCTGAATACCCAGCTGGCCAGAACAGTCTCCAAATTCTGCTGTGCAAGTTTCAACCTTGCTTTCGTTTCGCCCTGCAATCTGCGCTCTATGCTAACCAATTGGCCCAGAATCTCCTGCATATCCGGGACTGCCACAACACCTGCTTTTGTCGGTGTCGATGCCCTGGCGTCGGCGACTAAATCCGCAACCGAAACATCGACCTCGTGTCCAACCGCACTTATGACAGGTATCTGGGAGGCGAAAATCGCCCTGGCCAAAACTTCTTCGTTGAAGGCCCACAAGTCCTCCGGCGACCCGCCGCCCCTGCCAACAATCAAAACATCGAGTCTAAGCTTATTATTGCGCCGGTTTATATCCCGCAATGCTGCTGCGATTTTATCCGCCGCTCCTTCGCCCTGCACAGGTACCGGATACAGAAACAGCTTCACGCAAGGCCAGCGGTTACGAATGCTGTCGATTATGTCGTGCACCGCCGCACCTGATTCGCTGGTCAGTATCCCTATCCTCTCCGGATATGTCGGAAGTGGTTTTTTATGCACATCGTCAAAAAGCCCTTCGGCTCGAAGTTTTTTTACCATTTGCTCGAAAGCCAATTGAAGCGCCCCAACGCCCTCCGGCTCCAGCTTATCAACATAAAGCTGATACTTGCCCCCAATCGTATAGACATCGATGTGACCTGTTGCCAGTACCGCCATTCCGTCCTCGGGCGTAAACCTGACAATCCTGAATTTTCCCGCCCACATAACACATGGCAGTATTCCGTTTTCATCTCTTAATGAAAAATAGCAGTGTCCGCTTGTATGAACTTTCCAGTCACTTATTTCGCCTCTAACTATCAGCCGCGGAGGCAGCTTCTCCTCGAGCGCTACTTTGATGAGCAAATTAACCTGGCTGACCGTATATATTTTCGTTGTCTTCTGCATCTATCGCACACAACTATCCGCTAAGTTACTGAACGGGTTCCCATTTCGCCATCTTTTTGCGAAATGGGGTCCCAACCAGAACCGCCCAATAACCTCGTGATGGGCACCGCAAATTTAGCTTGCTCTTTCCTTCAATGCGGCGGGGCTCCGACCATTGAGACTTCATTATATCCAGCCATTGAACCGTAGCAGGCTTTTTCAGCGAGCTAATATCAAGAGTTACTTCACCGCCATCGGTGAAATAGACCGCGTATTCGGTGACCGGATTTGCCAGACAGTAGGCTTCGTTAGGTTGCCTGTCCGAAAGCAAATCATTATGAGGCGCACACGTAAAGACATCCATCCTCTCTGTAAGCAGCCGCATACTCCGGATATTCGCCTGCGCCTTTTGACCTAGTCCCAGCCCTGAATCCGGACGATGGAACCGGGCCGATGCCATGCCGCCGAAGATATTCCGCCAGAAGCGCTCCATACCATCTCTGTCGTTGCCGAATCTGCCGGTATCGGCCCCGTAGATTTTCACGTTGTTCAGCGGCCGAATATTATCGGCTATTCGTGCCCGCTGACGCTGCGCGTTATCCCAGTGCGTCTGTCCCTTTTGATGGTTGTTCTGCGAGATGTCCACAAACGAATAAGTTTCCGGGTGGTCAAATGTCGGATTGTGCTGTGGATGGGCCAGGTCCCACTTGTCCCACATCTCCGTGGTATGAACGCTCAGGCCGGCGGCTTCGGCCTTTGCCTTGATGTACTGCGACCAGTATTTGCCCCACTGCGGCGTTACCGATGTTTCGTTGTCCATACAATAGAGCACGTTGCCGAACTTCAGCGAATAGGAGAGCATTTTGTCAACGAACCGCCGTTGATATTTGAGCACGGTTTTCTGGTTGCGTTCAGCCGGCACCGACCAGAAAAAATTGTTCTCCGTGCGAATCGGGTGAGTGTTGACCTGCAAGGGCAGTCCTGTTTGCTCAGCGGTGTAGTTGATGTTGTTCTTCGGGTTGAACGGATTGACCGCCCAGTTGTCGCGATAATAGTCGAAAGTGGCCCAGACCTCTATCTGCACGATAATGTCCCGCTCTCGGGTCAGTTTAAGCAAGTTCTCGAACCTGCGCCAGTATTCGTCGTTCCACTGGTCCAGGTCGTATTTGGCGTTTACCTTTTTGAACGGCCAGATATTACCCTGGTCCCGGCTGGACATGGTGTTGCGCACGTAGTTGCCGCCCACGGACTTGAGCAGGTCGAGATGCTCTTTCAAATCCGGAATCTGAAAGAGATTGTCGTCTTTGGTACCGCCCAGCAGCAGTACGGGCTTACCCTTATACTGCCAGTATGCCCCCCTGCTTTCTTGCGAAAGCAAGAAGGGGGGTTTATAAATCTCTATCCTCTGCTGTTGTTTGTTTCTCTGAGTGGGACTTTTGAGAATACCTATGTGTTTTTTCTCGCCGGAAGTGCCAATGGTGTAGTATGTGCACGCTATGTGGTCGATTACATCGGTTCCAGGTGGAAAGGAAAGCTTGAATGTATCTGGGCTTGTTTCAATGTTTACTCTTAAAAACTTGACCTTAAACCTGTAAAGTCTATAACCATGTCTATCATTGACCTCTTTAGTGGCCCGCTTAGGGTACCATATTTTGCCAGTGTCAATATCTGCCGAACCCACTTTCGTAACAAGGATTCGCCTGATACACTTTCCCCGGTTGTACCTCTCAAATTTCATTGGCAGACCACCTTTTTCGGCTGC
>CAYGBH010000369.1:0-4476 GCA_964348055.1 uncultured Pirellulales bacterium | reverse complement strand
TCAACATACACCCTTGATCAGATAATGGCAATCCGTGAGACGTTAAAGTGCGATGGAATATTGGTCGGAACTATTACCGAATTCAGGCCTTATCCTCATATGGCTGTTGGTCTGCGCTTGAAGCTTTTGGATTTGAGAGATGGACAGTTGCTATGGGCCCTTGAGCAGGTTTGGGACAGCGCCGATAAAACAACTGAATTTCGCATAAAAAGCTATTTTAAAGCCCAGAAAGGCTCGAATTTTGTGTCTTTGCGTGAACAGTTGGCGGCGGTCAGTTCGCTTGAGTTTATCAAGTTTGTAAGTTATGAAGTAGCTGAAACTCTATAGCGAGGGCCAAAGATGCAAAAAACGCCTTTGAGAGCTAAATCAAGGGGAAAAGTGAAAACATACAAATATATAATTTCGACTAAAAGGGACGTTGACTTTAGAAAAAAATGAGAATTCGACAAAAAATTCTAAAGTTTTATCAAAAATATGCGAAAAGAATCGTAGATCAAGAATTCTGAAGAGAGCTGTAGTGCAATGATAGATGAGGTAGATATCAATCAAATTCGAGATTTCTTGGAAAAATCATCATCCAGGCCGCCAAACTCTGCGGGGGCTGTTCCAAATGACGATGCGGATGTGTCTGTGCAGGTCAATTATGCTTCTCTCATTGACAATGCGATGCAGGGCCCACAAACGGACACCCGGGCCGTCCAGCGGGCACGAGAGCTTTTGTTGTCCGGCCAGCTTGAAAGTCCGGAAAACGTCCGGGAAGCCGCAGAAAACATCGTAAACTTCGGTATATAAAAACTTTAAAACAGAAAGTGTTGGATCGCAAGGCCGACCACGGAGGGTTTAACTAAGGGCCCGAAGGGATTTTATAAACTCGGCGAGGAAGTGTGTATACTTAGCACCCTTTAAGTTGCCCATCCCTCGCCGCTTTTATTGCTTGCAACCTGGGGTACCACTTATTAAAGGGACCTGATTTTGCCCCGTGCCGATTAGGGCGGCACATCCCGATGTGTCGGGATGGGTTGGCCGAAAATTGCGACCGAGAAGCTGGATATGAAGCTGGAAACACAAGTTGTGGACAAATTCAAAAAGCTTTGGGTGTATTACCTCTGGCAAAGCTTCTTGGCTGCCATCGCTCTGTTTATCCTCGTCCTGGCTCTCGGCAAGGACAAAATGGTCGTAATTAGTGCGATGGGTGCCACCGCTTTTATCGTATTCGCAATGCCCACCGCCGACTCCGCAAAAACAAGAAACGTACTTGGAGGTCATTTGGTTGGCATAGCCTCGGGAACTATATTCTACTTCGCCGCTCTCCCATATTTCCTTGAGTATCCCCTCGCGGTTGGAATTGCCATCTTCGTTATGGTAGCTTTGGACGTCGAGCACCCTCCCGCAGCAGGCACAGCCTTGGCCGTTGTGATAAATGAGGTCTCACCTGATGTCTTCGTTACCATAATGTTAGGTTCGCTGGTACTGTCACAATGCCGTTATTATCTGAGACATCATCTAAAAGATTTGATATAGACTTATCATAATTCCGGGGTCTCCATACTTAATTTCATCCGTTCTCTACGCCCCAAAGCTCCGCAGTCATTCAAATACCGCCTAAGGCTTTCCGCGATTTGCCTCCTCATGGCCGTCTGTTTTCGTGGATAGTACTTCATGTTCAACTGGAGCCGAGAATCACTGCCGCCTAACGATCGAGATCATCGGACCGCGCCAGCGGGTCCGATGAATTAAGTGGTTATACAATATCACTCAACATAAAATTCGTCGGACTCCCTTGTTCTCATAGCTTGTTGATTAGATTTAGTGTGTATTGAAGAGTCGTATCAACTCCTTTTGCTGTATCTTGTGGCTTTTGCTTGACCTCATAATCCGGTAATACACCACGTCCATCAGGCTTACCACAGGCAGCAACCATAAGTTTTGAGGCGACCCCAAATTGTAACTCTGAATGTGGCAATTTTGAGTAAACGACGCTACCATAAAGCGTGGGTGGGTCTGGTGTTTCTTCACCGACTAATGTCCCTACGTTGAAACACTTCACTGCAGAGGCAAAAACAGTGCTGGCAGACCAGGATCGAGAACCAATTAACACAAATACATGGCCGGAAAATCTAAGGGCTTTCGCAGGGAATGTTTTAAATGGTAACTCTATTGTAACTATATGCCCCTCTTTCTTGTTTGCGAATTTATCTGGAACTTGGCGGCGAATGTGCTCGATTGCGGCATGGCTTTGAGCCGAGATTTTTATTACGGTTTTTTCGTATAGTCTATAAGGTTTTGACGTGAGGTATTCCAGCAGTAAATGTACGAAGTTGTCACCTCCGCCCTCATTATCACGGACGTCAATGATTAAGTTGCTCGCTTTTTGCTTTCGGATTTTCCGGAAACTTTTATTAAGAAATTGCTTAAAAGCATGTCGAAAAACTTCAGGTTGGTCCAGTTTCCCCCCAAAAGATTTAATTTCCAGCAACACCGCATTGTTATCGGGAAAATACTGGTACCTGAATTTTGAGGCAACATCATTGTCCTTTGCTTTCTTGTGTAGTATCTCAGTAGCAGGCACAGATCTGATCGTGTGGTTATTTACTTCTCCATCCTCTGATCTAATCTGTAGGTTCCATGATTCAATCTGTCCATATTCAAGAAATAATAAAAATCTCAATGAGTCTGGATTATTAGTTAACTGGCAACGATATGGGTGTTTGCCTTCTGCGGCAAAAAGCTCAGAGAAATCTGCAAACATTTCACGGACAGACCTACCATTTATCACTAGAAGCTCACAATTGGGTGGCAATGAATCGTTAGAGTAGTTCTTGCAGACAACAGGATTTTGTTCATCCCAGCTTATCTCCAGCGGAAAAACCGGCCCTCCGCCTAAGTAATACCGTGTAAACTCCTGCAGATGAGGAGGCAATACAGCAGTGTGACTGTTTTTAATTGCAGCTACGGCCGGTGCGACAAGTTTATAGAATTCAAGCCGATTCATGGGGCGGTTGATACTCTGGTATAATTGTTCGCGTATGCCGGTGAATACTCCTTTGCTAATGTATGTATACATATTCGGATGGACTACTTCGATCGTTTTGAATAGAAAATCCAGGTCTTCTTTGAGTTTATCCGGAGGGGTTGGTTGGAGATAAGTCGGTTGATTTGGCTGCGAACTTGCAGCTTGAGATTCGGCAACTGCCTGGTTTTGAGTGATTTCGGATGTATCATTGCCTGCCTGCGATCCATCATCCTGTTCATCCTTCTTTGAGCAGCCAAGGAATGACATCAGAAAAAAGAGCAATGTAACTAGAACCGTGAGTGATGATGATTTAGCCTTCATAACATGCTCCTATCTTGTCTTAATCGTACATTGTCCGGACCCTATATAGATGACGCATGAAGTAGCAAATCCTTCAAAATTCTTTGGGGGATAACTATGTATATATGGTTTCCGTATAAGACTCCAGACCTCTCTGAGTGCCAGTATAACACCCCTTTGCACAAAGTCCGTAAGTAATTCAGCCCAGCCGATGTCGTAGGGTGGCGGCTCGCCCCACCAAATTCTAAATTCTAATATCTAAATCCTCCGCAGGACACCTTGCGGTGGAAACAAGCTTGTCCTGAGTGGGGCCGAAGGATCTATTAAAAAAGCTTGCCCCGCACGAAATAGGCTTCTGCCGTAATTTAGTGCGGGGTCATTGCGAGCCCCGCCGTTTTGCTTCGCTTGGCTCTGCGTCTCTCGGCGCAAGACGAGGCAGCAGGCAAAAGCGAAGCTGCGGGGCGCGGCAATCTCAAATTGAATCCACCGGTTTACCGGATGGGTTGCCCCATGTTTATTGAACTAATAGTCCTTGAAATGTCTCATCCAGTCAGGCCAGGCATCGGATGTCACGCCGCCTAGCTTGGTCCAGGGGCCCGCCGTATCGTACTTGCGATGCCACTTGAGTGTCCAGAGTTCCTTGAGGCCGACCTTTCTAACGGACCAGTCCAGGAACATCATGTTCATGTTTGCCTGGTGCCGATTCATACAGAAACGACGCATCTCATGACCGGTGCTTGCGTTCCATAGGCCGGCATGACCGTCGTACTCCGGCGGTTGATCCTCGGACAGGGGCGTGGCGCCGTTGATGGCGCAGTCGCCAAAGCTGGGAATCTTATTCGGATTCTTCTGATTGATGTTCCCCCAAATCTCATCAAAATCGCGCCCGCCCCTCAAAACGGTTGCGTTGTATAGAAACTGATTGATCCCATAACTACTGGCAAAGGGTCTACCCCAGTTCGACGTATCCCCACCGCCCCAGGTTTTCTCCCAGGCGCCAAATGGCATCCGGCCGCCTTCGGAGTATAACTTTTTCGCCCGGGGACAGAGGGTGATTTTCTGATCCTTGTCTTTGTGATAGTCTTTCACCGCTTCCCGCCACAACTCTACGGCGACGGGAAAATTGCCTTCATTATCCTGCGTGTACATGTGCCAAATCACAC
>CAYGBH010000368.1:0-4503 GCA_964348055.1 uncultured Pirellulales bacterium | reverse complement strand
CAGGCCCCCACACAGTTGACGGCTTGAAAGCTAAAGAGGCGGTCGCGGGTGGTGCCGCCCGGCTCAACCCGGAATTCGCGGCAGATGGCCTCAGCAATGCCGGGCGCGCCCTTAAGGTAACATACCGTGCCCATACATAGCGTTACCTCGTGCGCACCCTTTGGCGCCAGCCGGAACGACGAATAGAATGTCGCAAGGGCGTACAAACGGCTCAAAGGAACTTCGAGCTGCCTGCTCAAATCGCGGAGTTGGTCGACGGGCAGATACCCACAATCGGCTTGCAGGTCCTGCATCATGGGTATGAGCATTTCGACATCTCTACCATAACTGTCGATTATCTGTTCTATAAGCTTATCGTTTTTGGCCATGTTGACTATTCCAGTAGCGGTTGGTCATCATTCTCGACATTTTAAATCCTAATTCCTAAACTCTAAATCCAAAACAAATCCAAAATTCTAATTTTCAAATGTTCAAAATGTTTTGGTTATTTAAATTTAAGAAATTCTTTATTGTTTAGGATTTATAATTTTGTGCTTAGAATTTCATATCTATATACACAACAAACCGTGAATTCCAAAGCTTTAAACGGTCTCGATAGTTACCTCCTTGCCTCTTTTCCGAAGTTCGTCGGCAATCTCCCGAACGACAGCTAACTTCATGCCAAGTTGCCGGGGCAGGTCGGGATTCTGATGGGCTGGGTTGACACTCAGGCCCACGATGAAATGGATGTGGTCGACATCCAGGCATAAACGTAGCAGCGCCGAGGCACCGTCCGCATCGAACCTTACCATCTCTTTATCGGCACCCGAATGAAGCAGGTCATTGGTCCTGGTAAGGGTCAGGATACCCTCAGTCGTCAGGTCAATACCTTCGATCCTGGCTAACGGGGGCACATCAGCTTTCATCGTGGCCAGATCGACTTCGAGTGGTCTGCTGCCCAGATGGTGGGCAACAATTTTTGCCGTTGTTCCCCCGCAGACCGCCAGAAAGCCGGCACGATGTGCGAATCTGGTAACGACTTCTTTGTCGGCGTTTACATCAGCTGGGGGCCCCGTCAACACGGTGGCCGTGAACTTGTGTCGGACCTTTATAACGACCACACTCACATCGTCCCCGGGCCTGTGGCAGTACAGGTCCCAGACGGCCTGCGCGACCTTCTCCGCGAGTTCCTGTGCGGTAAGGTCCGGGTGACAGTGCTGTTCGAGGAACCGGACAACCTGGCCCAAGCCCCACCCAAGAGGATAGAGCCCTCCTATGCCGGCGTTTACCACACCGTCGGAGACAAAGACAATCCAATCCCCGGTCTCTAATTTGAGTTCCGACTCATGGATGGTCTTGCCTTCAATCTGGCGCTCTTCGTGCGGCACCGGGACAGACTTTCGCTGTCGCAGCAAGATGAAAGGCGGCGTGTCGAACTCCACCACACGCGCACGTCCCTCGGAGAAAAACTTTCCGATGGCGAAGGTGCTGTAGGCGAGCTTTCGAATCTCGCATACCGGCAGTGTCTTACTGAGTGTCTCGACCACTTCGCCCAGGGACAGGTCATTCTCCATCAGATGCATGACAATCCGCGTGGTCAGGGTAGATAGAATGTTTGCTTTGACCCCACTTCCCAGGCCATCAGAAAGCGCAAGAGTGACGTAATCGGCATGACGAGCAACAGCCACGTTGTCACCGCAGAGCTCTTCGCCGTGTTTCTGAAGTTGTTTTGTGCCCCACTCGTAAAATAATTTCATTGCTGACCTTCTTCCTGATAGAGGGACATAAGTTTCATCAAAAGCACCTTGGTTTCCGCTGTTGTCTCACCAAGGAGTCTGGCTATTTCCTGTGCCGTCTGCATTTGCCGAGAGATTACCTCCTGCGCCCGTTTGAGCGTCTGTGCCCTGAGGTCAAGAAAGTCCTTTCTGGCCTTTTCTTCCTCCGATATGTCGATGAAGATGCCGCAGTAGAGGTCCTCGCCCTCGATGGGAAAAATGCCCGCGCGGAAGCTTACCGCGTGCTCAGGAATGCTTTCTTTTACCGTAAGCGAGCCACCAGCGGCGATAGCACGTTCGAAACAGTCAGAGTGGACAAATTCCTTCGCCAATCGGCCTAAAATCTTGTCATCGGCACAATGAAACATACTCAGAAATGCGGGATTAACGAACCGGATGTGGGTTGCTTTGTCCACCAGAAGAACTCCGTTAGGTGTGTGCTGCAGTATGGCGCTGGTGTGCGCAGTTACCTCATTTTTCGAGAGTTTCATACTAAGTTTTCCTTCGACGGGACCTTTTAGCGGGCCGCTGGGCCTTCTTTTTCCTCACCAGCCCTTGAACTTTTTTTAGGAACATTTTGGCCCCTTCCTCCACACTGGAGCTGCTAAAAATCTCGTCGTCGATTTTCCAATTAATCCCCTCGCCGCAGCGCTCCATGCAGAACGAGCCCTTTAACTCAACCTTGCCCTCAAGGCTCTCTTTATTGAGAAATTCATTAAAGCGAGCTATCATATCTCGGGCGCCTTTGATGTGGCACGAGCTGCCCACGCATACGGTTACTGTAATCATTGAATATTCTCTTTTTGTTTATCTTTGTTATTATTTTGCTGAGTGGATAGGACAAGGTCCCAGGCGGTGAGCTGGCGTTTGTTGGCTGCCAAATCCTTTTCGTCGACTAATCTCAGTGCTTTTGTGGGACAGGCCTGGACGCAGGCTGGTTCTTGGCCGGCCTTGGTTCGCTCAAGGCAAAGGTCACACTTGACCACAACTTTGCCGTCGTTGGAGACGTCAATAACTCCAAACGGACAAGCCATAAGACAAAACCTGCAGCCGATACACCTATCTTTTTCAATCAAGACAGGCCCATCAGCTTCGTGTCGATGTATCGCCGCCGTCGGGCAAACCGAAATACATGGTGCATCCTCACAGTGCCTGCACTGCAGCGGTACTGACAGCTCCCCAGCTGCCTCGACCGTTACTCTTCTCTGCGGCTTAGGCCGCTCGGCTACCGCTTCTTCAAGAACCTTCGACTGTGAATGCGCCACTGCACAAGCTATCTCGCAGCTTTTGCAGGCCAAACATCTTTCAATATTTATCACTATGGCTTTATCCATCTTTGTCTCCGAAGCAATTAGACAAATCGTTTATCACCGATTTCAGAACCGGCACTCTGAAGAATTAAATCTGTTAGTGCATTCTTTGCTTGCCGCAATTGCTCTACAAGTTCTGCGTCGGCTCCAAAGACTGGAGCGCGTCTGAGGTCGGCTTCCTGCAGAGACCGGCTGTACTTGAGAGTCCCTAACAGGGCCGCATCATCCAATTGAGATTCTATAACATCTATCTGGGCTGGTTCGGTAATCTTGTTGGCAATCGCTCCGACGCATCCAATCCCTAATTCCTTGGCCATTTTCGTTATATTGTTGGCTGTTTCAATGCTCCTTCCGCCCGGTTCAACAACCACTACAAGCGCATCGATACCTTGAACGCTTGCTCTGCCCATAAACTCGACGCCGGCAGCCAAATCGACCAAGACGACCTCTTGGCGCTGCAATATTGTATGTGTAAGCAGTGCTTTCAAAAAGGCGCCTTCCGGGCAGGCGCAACCCGCACCGGCCTGGGTAATAGCCCCCAAGACCAGCAGTTTTAACTTGCCGACTTCAAGCCAGTATTTTTCCGGCAAATCGCTGACTTTAGGATTTAACTTAAAGTATGCACCGACAGCTTCTTTTCCGGTGCCGGTGCGCTCGGTGATTAAGTCTTTGAGCTTGATAAGCGGCTCCGGGCTTTGCTGCGAAGGTATGCCAAAAGCCAGAGCGAGATTGGTATTTGGGTCGGCGTCGATTGCCAGAACGTCAAATCCACCTTCGGCAAATAGTTGTGCCCAGACGGCACAAACCGTTGTTTTTCCCACACCCCCTTTGCCGCCAATTGCTATTTTTACTCCCTGCATTACAAATATAATAACGGCTTGCTATGTCAGCCGCGTGTGCTCCTAAATCTGAATGGTGTAGAATTAAGCCAAACCGGAAATCCAGTATTTTAACCCTTTCTATCGCGCTGTCAAACACTCTTCTCAACATTAAGAAACTTTTTTTTATTAGTATCAAGCTATCCGGTTCGCTAATCTATACGCAAACAGCTAACAAGTGTTCACCGTCACAACAGGGTCCTGACCGCCTGGCTGGATACACCACAATCCCCATTACAAACAGTGTATGCTCGGGAGTTCTTTGACGATAACAGAGCAGATTAGCTGCTCCCTGTGGCGGCTTTTATCAATGTCTCCACAGTCAGACTTGCGGCAGCTAACAAAGCATCCAATGGTAGCTGAGCAGCGGCGGTTTCGTCGAATAGTATTGACGCTCGAGCCTCGAATTCCTCACACCGGCGCCAAATCACTATCGTCAACGGCAACCGCGGCAGTACACACAGCTCAATTGAAGCATCGCCGTATTCACATTGTTTAGCGTCGAACAGCACCGAAATCCTGTGTAATGCTTCGGGACAATCACCGAAAGCGTCCGCTAAT
>CAYGBH010000367.1:1586-4508 GCA_964348055.1 uncultured Pirellulales bacterium | reverse complement strand
ACCGAATTATTAGTGGTGCTTTTGATAGTTTCGCTGTTTCTGCTCCTGGCGCAGGTTAATCTTTTCGGATTGCTGAGAAGAAATACTTTCAGAGCACAAGCCCAAGAGCTTGTCTCGACGATGCAAATGGCTGCCAGCGCTGCAGCACAGAGCAATAGAAGATATGAAGTTATCCTTGACCTGACAGAACAAAACTTTCTGCTACGCCAGATTACCACCCCTGACCTGTCGGAGGTTTTGGAAGAGGAGATTATTGCCGAAAATAATTTTAGTAATAATTGCCGGCTGGTTTATGTCCAGTTCGATGACGGAGAATCCACCAATGAGGGCCAAGCAAAGTTCAGGGCGGGACATTCGGGCTGGCAATACGGTGGGAAAATCGTCCTGCTCGACGAAAAAGAGCAGCCGTATTCGGTTGTGGTAAACCGGCTGAACAGAATAATTAGGCTGAAAGAAGGCGATGTCGGGCTTTTGGAGCCGAAAGAAAAAAATGAGGTGCCATTCTAAAAAAATAGCGGACAGCGGAAGAAAACTAAACGCTAAACGCTATACGCTATACACCAAACCAGCTTTTACTCTGGGAGAGATTGTAATAGCTTTGGCTATACTTGCGCTTATCAGTTCGAGCGTATTGGTCGTTATAGGCCGTTGTGCGGCCTCGGCGGCGGATTCGGAGCTGCGTATGAGGGCTCTCGAAGTTGCGCGCGAAAATATGGAAGCCCTTCTGGCCGCCGATTCGGTGAAAGAGACCGTCGAGTACGGCCAAAGCGATAAGTATCCCGAAATTGAATGGCAAACTGTCGTCGAGACGTTTTACGAGCCGATAACGGCGCGAATGTGGATAAGAGGTGTCTGCTCAGCTGAATATAATGACACAGAAGGCGAATTGCAAACGGTTGAGCTAACGCACTGGCTGACCGATTTGACAAGAGAGCAATTGCTTCAAATTATGAAGAACGCTGAACAAGAGATGGAGGACTTAACAGGCGAACTCATCGAAACGGTTGAAGAAGCGGCCGAGTACGCCGGTGTCGAGCCCGAAACCATCGAGCAGTGGCTTGAGAATGGTATGCTCACGACCGAGGATGGCTCCTTCGTCAGGAAGAACCTTGACATCTACAGGCAAAGTGACGGCAATCCGAGCCCGGAGGACATACAGCTACAGGTCAAATCTATAGCAGACTTGAGAAAACCAACAACCGAGCAAGAGGTGGGTGACCAACAGGGTTGGCAGGATGAAATAGACCCGAAGACGGGCTTGACATATGGAGAACTCGAACAAATGGATTTCTCCGAAATTTGGGAATTATTAAAGAGTCGACAGCCGTAGGAGTTTTAATACTGATGAAGTCAATCGGGGCCAAACATAATATAAAAAGGGCTTTTTGCACATTCAGAGTACGACCGGGATTTTCGCTGGCTGAGGTGCTTGCGGCCCTGACGATAGGGGCGATGGTTTTGGCCGCAGTGCTCGTTATTTACAGTCGAGCTGAACGCTCAGCTGCTGCAATCACACGCAAACTCGACAGCTCCCGAATGCCCTTTGAGATTCTGCAGCTCATTGCTGAAGACCTCGACGGAATAGTTGCGGCCGACTCAGACACAAAAATTACTATTGAGAATAAAATTGAAAACGGTTTCCCCACCGCCAGGCTGATAATTCTAAAAACTTTCCATGACAGCAGGAACACGGAGCAGACATTTGAGGAAATCATCTGGCAAACCAGCTACGACTTTGAGAGTGAGGCCGACGGCTTGGTTTTATACCGCAGTTACAATGGCATCGCATTGGAAGACAAGCTGCTCGATGAAAAGAGAGAGGATTGGGAAAAACCGTATTCTTTTGTGCCGATTTGTAGCGGCGTTACTTTTTTTATGATACAGATTCCGCAGGAGGACGATTTAGAAGAGAAATGGACAGCCGATTCATTACCCCCCGGTATTATCGTGACTATTTCTTTTGCTGAGCCTTTTAAGACTGTAAGGGGCACGCTGGATGTGCCGGATGAGGAAAAAACCACGCGGACCATAGCTATCGATAGAACCAGAAAAATCAATTTTGTAATCGAACCAAAAGAGTACGGCCAGGACGAAGAAGAAGGACTCGAGCCCGTGCCGGCTGACGAGACATTGCCGCCAGTGAGCCCGAAAGATCTGAAGAAATCGAATGTCGAACAAGAATCTAAACGACGATAATCGTGGCCGAAGCCGACCAGGTATTGTTTTGTTGATAACCTTAGTGATACTGGTTGTGCTTTCGACACTCGGCTACACCTTAAGCAGCCGTGTCGCCGCCCAGCGTCACCGTGACCAGTATATCTTAGATTACAATAAAGCCCGCTATGGTTGCGACTCCGCGGTGAAGTATGCTCTTGCCACGCTGGAGGAGATTAGCGCGCCGCTGATTAGTCGCCCGAATGAGCCGGATTTTTCCGACTTATTTATCCTTAGTGAGGCCGAATACCAGGAACTTTTGGAGTACTGGACCCTCGAAGCTCAGCTCGCCGGAACCGACGCCGACGAAAGTTTTAATGATATGATTGACATTAACGACGTTAACGACCTTAGCGGTATTGGTGATGCTAATAATATCAATGACGTCAACGACGCCGGTCTTGATGAAATCGGGTTCGCTGACTTTAATGACCTTAGTTCTCTGACGATCCGGGGCCCCTATGGTCCGCCCTGGCCGCTTGTAACCGAGCCTGTTGAGTTCGAAGTCGGTTCTGCCAAGGTTAGAATTGAAATTGAAGACGAAAATGCAAAATACCCACTCGGCTGGACGGTGCTGAGCGATAGAGATAAACAGGTCAAGCGTGAAGCCGAAATAGGTTTCGAGATTTTCTCTGAACTGATGAGGCTTGATGCGGGACAGGATAGTCCGCTGATAAAACAGCTAAATAAAATAAGCGAAATAAAACC
>CAYGBH010000367.1:0-1486 GCA_964348055.1 uncultured Pirellulales bacterium | reverse complement strand
AAAGCCATATCCGTCCCCCAACAGATTGCCGAACAGACCACACATTTTGCAAAGCTTTTTCACAGCTCGCTGGTCGATACCGAGGGCCTCGCCAGACCATATATTGAAGGCAGAAAAGAATCTGCTCTGAAATATATAGGAATGTGGGGTTCGAGGAAAGTCAACATAAATACGGCCCCCCGACATGTATTAGAAGCGGCTTTTATTTTCGGCGGCGACCAAGTCGAAATCGCTCAAGAAATTATTCAACAAAGACAGATAGAACCTTTTGCGGATATAGAAGATTTGAAAAGAAAGTTATTTCGTTATGCCGGCTCGATTGGAAAGTGCGAAAAATATATCACAACAGTCAGCACACTCTTTACGATCAAAGTAACTGCGGTAAGCGGAGTAGCAAAGGCATCATCCGTAATAGCGATAACGAAAGATGGTAACAGAGTACAGCGAATTGCTGTAATCAACGACTGAGTACTAACGACTATTTAGGAGTTTGCCGGTAGTGACATCTCAGAACTTTTTGGGAATTTATATAAACAAGAACACAGCGGCCGTGGTCTGCCTCGATTCACAAGGCAAGAGCGGGAATGTTCTTGGCTGCTTTAGCGTATCTGTCGAAGGACAAGAGCATCCAGGCAGTCCCGGCACCTCGGGGCTGGCAAATCTTATTGCCCATGGTTGTGCCGAGAGAGAATTGAAATTTTCCGAGGTTGCGGTGGCTTTGGATTGCGCAATGTTTATGCAGCATAGTGTGCACAGCGAGTTCGATGACCCAAAACAAATCGCTGCAACCGTTAGATTTGACACAGAGGAAGCTCTTGCGACGGATATAACCGATGTTGCGTTAGCTTTCGAAATAAATTCGAGCGACAAGGCCGGCTCGGAACTAACCGTTTTTACTGCACAGCGGAAAATATTATCAGATATTCTTTTTTCTTTGCAGCGGCATAATCTTGACCCTGTTACCATTGAGCCGGATGTTAACTGTCTGTCAAGATTCATCCGCCAGAAAGTATCCTCGGCTAAGTCTCGAGAGGCTGGAACCCTCTTTGCGATGCTTTCTCGGCGCAGTGGTTATCTGATTGTACCGCCCGCAGGTGCCGGAGGCGGGGCCGCCGGTGCGGGGCCGCAAAAAGCGTCCACGGTTCGAACATTCCTGGTCAGCCCGACACAGGGCAGAGGCCAACTGCTCGCAAGAGAAGTGCTCGTAAGCACTGCTATGACTGCAAGCATCGGGCCAATAAAACGCGTTAAAGTATTCGATTCTGCTGATTCTGTAGACTATGAGCAACTCAGCGAAAAGTTAGGTATCGAGACCGACCGAATTGATTTGCTTGGTGCTGCCGGTATCGACGCGCAAACTCCAGCCGGCCGGGCAGCGTCGGTTGATTTTGCAATTGCTTATGGGGCGGCCTTGGCTCATTTCGAAAAGGGCCGAGGCGTAAATTTCCGCGACGATTTTAGCCCCTTTCAAGGCAAAAAACTGCGG
>CAYGBH010000366.1:0-4552 GCA_964348055.1 uncultured Pirellulales bacterium | reverse complement strand
ACGCCACGAATTTTCCTCAGAGAAGAAAAACACGTTCGCAGGATTCTTTACCTGGGATTCCTTCTTAAGGTTCATAATGGGGGTATGGTATTCTCGGGGCACGTGCCCCCATGCACCGCCGTGGAGATAGGAATTCATGCTGTAACTATATTGAGGCTCGATGGGAATCGTCGAACCATCACAATAATGGCAGCCCATTTGTTTGGTAACAACTTTGAATGTGGGACACAGGTGAATATCCCTGTCCTTCAGATAAGGCCAGAGTACGCCGCCGAGGTCCGGATTCGAGTTAAGATTCTTGCTGGCATCATGCCATCGGCACCGTCTGCCGCCGTCCTTGTAGAGCCAGGTAAATGAATAAGGAAAGGTGCCCTCATTATCGTCTATGTACATCCTCGCCGACAGGCCGTACTGACCCAGGTTTGATCTACACATAACTGTCCTTGCCTGTTTTTTCACCCGCTGTAGTGCCGGCAGCAAGACCGCCATCAACAGTGCGATGATGGCAATCACCACTAAAAGCTCTATTAACGTAAAGCCAATTCGATAGATCGAGACTTTGCCGATTCGTTTAGCCATGATGATAATCCTGTTAAATATTTTTACTATTCATAATCTTGGTTGATGAGTTTTAGTAGTCTTTACAGTTTCTCATCCATATCGGCCAATCGCCTGGCAGTACGCCGCCGGCTTTTGTCCAAGTCCCTGCCGTGTCGTACTCGCGGTGCCACTTCAAGGTCCACAACTCTTTGAGCCCTACCTTTCTCACGGACCAATCCGCAAACAGACAATTCTGGGTTAGACGGTGCCGATCAACACAGACCGTACGCATCTCACCTTTGCCTCCACTATGAAAATTGTCTCGATCCGGGTAAGGAATATCATCATCACGCGGCCAGGCATCCACCCACCATCCCTCACTCATCACAGGGACGTTATTGGCACCACGGTCGGGTATCATCCGCCAGTAATTCTCTTTGGGGGCTCGTCCCCAAACCGAATTACCCTTGAGGTTGCACATCCAACCATTCGGGGCGTAACTCCCTTCGTCTCCACCTTGGGTGTCAGGAACGCGCCAGGCTTCTAACGGGCTTCTCGCAAATGACATGGCAGACGTTGACGTGTAGGTACGATTTTTGGGCGCAGAAGGACACAGCCACATCTTCTTATCCTTAGCCAGTGGTTTGAGCGGTTCGCGCCACCAATCACCATGCTGCATATTTGTGTAAGTGCCTTTATATGCACCACTCAGAAATCGACCATCGTTATCTTCCATATACATCGCAAAGATTAAACCCCACTGGTGTAGATTAGATTGACACCCAGTGCACTTGGCCTGGTCCTGAACACTCCTCAACGCGGGCATCAATATCGCCATCAACAGCGCAATGATGGCAATCACCACTAAAAGCTCTATTAACGTAAAGCCATTTCGTTTGTACATGATTCTGCGTTTTTCTTGTGCGATTGTTTTTGGTAGTCCTTTAACCCTCTAATCAGTTGTGCCCAGCTCTCAACTCTTGCGCTGCCGCCTTTTGTGACAGAGAAATCGAAAAGGGCCGGGTCGGGAGCCTTACCACTTTGGTATTGGTGGTCCGCTTGGCCAGCTTAACTTAAAAGTGTTACCGGGCGGCCACGCTGAGACCTGTTCTACATGCCCGTCCACAAACAGCGCGTTGGCAAAGCCGTGATTCAAGTCTCCGCCCGGGGGATTATGGTAGGTAGCGAAGCAGTCAGTCGTAAGATCAGGTGTGGAGCGTAAATTGTTATCATTGATAGCAGCGTTGCTAATGCCCGCAACACGCCACGAATTTTCCTCAGAGAAGAAAAACACTTTCGCAGGATTCTTTACCTGGGATTCCTTCTTAAGGTTCTTAATGGCGGTATGATATTCTCTGGGCACGGACCCCCATGCATCGCCGTTGAGGTAGGAATTCATGCAGTAACTATATTGCGGCTCGATGGGAATCGTCGAACCGTCACAATTACGACAGCCCATTTGTTTGGTAACAACTTTGAATGTGGGACACAGGTGAATATCATTGTCCTTTAGATAGGGCCAGAATACGCCGGCAAGGTCCGGGTTTTGGTTAAGATTCTTGCTTGCATCGTGCCATCGGCACCCTCTGCCGCCGTCTTTGTAGAGCCAGGTGAATGAATAAGGAAAGGTTCCGTCGTTGTCGTCCAAGTACAGCCTCGCTGCCAGACCATACTGATTGAGGTTTGACCTGCACATAATTGTCCTTGCCTGCTTTCTCACCCGCTGCAGTGCCGGCATCAAGACCGCCATCAGCAATGCTATAATAGCAATCACCACCAGAAGCTCTATTAACGTAAAACCTCTTTGTTTATTATTCATAATCATATTTCCCCTACACGATGTCTTACTCACTGACCATTCATATGATGCTTAACATCAGCTTGTTGTTCTGTCAGTTTCTGCGTTTTTTGCGCAATTTTGAATGCTTTATCAAAAAATAATATACCCTAAATCGACTTTCTTTACAATAAAAAAAAATAACCTTGACGGGGAGGTGGCTGATTTGGTATAAAAAAAATAGTGTAGGCTTTGTTATTCAACTTTTCTGAGTCAATGGCGTTTTGCAGTGTTTCGTCAATGGAGGAGCTATACGGAGTAAGGGACAGAGCAGTAGCGTAAGCTTTCGGCCGCAGTCCTATGGACTCCTTTCGGAGAATCAAGACTGTTACACTTCAATTAGATTCTTGAAGGAAGGAGGTGGAGTCAAATTGTAAAAATTGTCCTGGGCAGGCACTGAACTTTGTGAAAGTGCGAATTTTTGGTTGTTTTCTTGAAAACAACAAGCGTTTTGGTGTGTAGCCAAAGCACGGCGTTGTTATTGTAACCTTTTTTGTAGGAGGAAGTATTATGAGAACTCGAATTGTATTGTGTGCAGGTATTGTTTTGTCTCTGGTCGGCACCCTTCATGCCGCCACGACATGGATGGGGCCGGATGGTGGCCTATGGAGCGATCCTGCTAATTGGTCAGCCGGGTTGCCCTCGCCCACGAATAAGGCTTTTTTTGTTGGTCCGAGTGCATGCGTACTTGATATCCCGGATGCTGCTACGCAGCAGTGTGATAACGGCGGAGGCCCATTGCAAATAGTCAATGGAGGAGTCCTAACGACATACGATTGGCACATAGTGGGTTATGGCGCCGGTGATACCGGTTCTGTAGAGGTGTATGATGGCGGTGTGCTGAATTCCAACGTGCGTTTCTATATCGGCCGTTTGGGCGAAGGGTCCCTTACCGTGTATGAAGGTGGAACTGTCAACATGCTCGGTCAAAACCTCCATGTTGCTCAAAGGGCAACTGGGATTGGCGTTGTTACACTGGAAGGTGGCACAGTGAACATCCTTGAAGGGACTGATGCGTGGGGTCTGCGGCATACTGGAAATGCCAGTATAGATTTCCGGGGCGGTACCATAAATCTTCGGAATACGACGCAAAATCAAGACTATCTGACCGGGGCTATTGCCGACGGTGTTATCAAGGCCTATGACGGAGTTGGCGAGGTTATAGTGGAAACCGATGAAGAACTGGGCAGGTTAGTGGTAAGGGGTGTTCATCCTCTTAAGCCATTCCCATCAGATGACGGCCTTACAACACCAGGCGCCGTGGAATTAAGCTGGACTTTGCCCGACCCGTGTGTGCCCGGCCAGCCGGTGCCGGTTGACGTCTATTTCACCGACGATTTGACAGCGCTGCAGCAGTTTACCGACCCGGCAGCCATGAGGGTCGTCAACAAACAGAATGTGACCTCCGTTGTCGTGCAAACGCAAGCAAAGACGCGGTACTATTGGGCCGTCGATACCTATGTCGACAGCACCGCTGAGTTTCCGGTTATCGGTCCTATCTTCAGTTTCATTGCGGACAACCTGCCTCCTGTAGTGGATGCAGGTAATGATGTGGTTACCTGGCTGGTCGATGGTGTCAGGACCGGTAATCTGGACACAACCGTTACCGATCAAAACCCTGTTACCGTGCAGTGGACGGTGGTCAGTGAACCCGATGCAGTGATTGATATCCAGATAGCCGATGGTGCTGATGATGCCGAGCAGCATGTCGATAGCGGCAATATGGATATAGGCAGCAGCGATCTGGAGCTGGCTTATGAAGACGCGGGAGACCCGGCTACGGACGAGCAGGTTATCGGCCTGCGTTTTGTAGATGTTCCCCTCGAAAATGGCGCCCCTGTCGCTGATGCGTATGTAGAAGTTGAGGTGGACAAGGTTGACAAACAAGGCAGCCAGGCCCCGGTGAATCTTATCATCGAAGGCGAGCTCGCCCCCGATGCCGAACCGTTTGAGAATGTTGCAAACAATATTACGGACAGAGCCGTAACAACGGCGCAGGTTAAATGGTCTATTCCGGCCTGGACCGAGCAGAACGCCAAATTCCAGACACCGGACATCTCCAGCATTATCATGGAGATCAACAGCCAGAGATTTTGGGCTCCCGGAAATGCCCTCGTCCTGATCTTAAGGGATGACAAGGATAATCCCTCAACAGGTCTGCGAGAGGCCGAATCT
>CAYGBH010000365.1:0-4587 GCA_964348055.1 uncultured Pirellulales bacterium | reverse complement strand
ACACCAAGGAAGCTGGTTGTGAGGCTTATATTGGCAGGCGTGGTGCTGGCAGTGGTGATGTTCACATGCTTGTTGTTCGGCACCGAGAGCGTTTCCTTAAAAGCAGTATTTGGCACCACGGGCGTAGAGACATCGATAAATCCCGACTACGAAATATTCGTACGAGTCAGGTTGCCTCGAATCATCCTCGCTGCGATTGTCGGGGCAGCGTTGGCTTGCTCAGGCGTGGTCTTCCAGGCCCTCCTCCGCAATCCCCTTGCAGATCCATATATATTAGGTATATCCAGTGGTGCCGGGTTAGGGGTGACCATCGCTGTTATCAGCGGCTTGAGCTGGACGCTGTGGGGGCGGTCACCGATAGCGGTTTTCGCATTTGCAGGGGCACTGGGGACGGTTTGGCTGGTGTGGTTCGTAGGCCGACTGACAGGCAAGTTCCACGTAACGGGCCTGCTGCTCGCGGGAGTTGTGATTAACGCCTTCTTTTCGGCCGTTATTATGTTCCTGACATCGATAGCGAAAGCCGAGCAGGTTCATGCGACGATATTCTGGCTGATGGGCAATATGACAGAAGAAGATTTTCTTGTGCTGTGGATTGGGGCCGGATGTGTAGTTGGAGGGATAGCGGTGTTATTTTACATAAGTCCGCAGTTGAACGCCCTGAGCTTCGGTGAGGATGACGCCAGGAGTATGGGCGTAAACACCGCGAGAACCCGGACAATCGCCTTCGGAGTCGCAGCGGCTATAACTGCTATTGCAGTTAGCTTAAGCGGCCTGATAGGATTTGTCGGATTGGTCATTCCGCACGGCGTAAGACTGGTATTCGGCCCTGACCATCGCCAGTTACTACCGCTAAGTAGTATTATCGGGGCGATATTTCTGGTAGTTGCCGATACAGCATCGCGAATTATTGTTGCTCCCGCACAGCTGCCGGTTGGTGTGGTGACGGCTATTGTGGGTGGACCGTTTTTCCTCGTTTTGCTGGTTAAATACAGCAGAAAAGTCAGTTGGCTAAAATGAGCGGCATTATAGAAATTGAGAATTTAAGTTTCGGCTATATACCACAAAGCACAATTTTGAAAGATATTAGCTTTGAAGTAACGCCGGGGACATCCCTGGCAATAGCCGGCCCAAATGGGGCAGGCAAAAGTACACTGCTCAACTTGCTGTGCGGGACACTGGTGCCCAAATCCGGCACAATAAGAATTGACGCAGCACCAGTAGAATCATACAGCACCGAAGCCCTCGCCAGAAAAGTGGCGGTTGTACGGCAAGAGTTCGTGCCAGTATTCGGCTTTTCGGTAATCGAGACTGTGTTAATGGCAAGAACGCCTTATTACGGCCCCATGGGATTCGAAAGCAAAGCCGATAAGAAAATTGTAGCTGAGGCACTTGAAATGACCGACACAATTCAGTTCGCCTCACGGCCGCTTGGAAGCCTCAGCGGAGGTGAGCGCCAACGGGTTTTTATTGCAAGGGCACTTGCACAAGACACAGCTATTTTGCTTCTGGATGAGCCGACAAGCTTCCTTGATTTGAAACATCAGGTTGGCATATACGATTTGCTCAAAGCCGCGCAACTTGAAAGAGACAAAACTATCGTAACGGTAACACACGATATCAACCTTGTAGCTCAGTATTGCGACGAAATTTTGCTTCTTGGGGCTGACAGCAATTACCATATCGGCAAAACCAAAGATATTTTCTCCCCGGAGCAAATCGAGAAAGTTTTTGGCGTCAGGACATTCGCGGGCAGGATTGGACAGGAAAAATTCTTTATTCCTTTAGGCAAATTTGCCAAAGACAGCGGGCAAATCGGTAACAAGCTGGATAGCAGTCAACAGAAATAATCCGTGCGGCTTGCTACCATAACTGCTTATCTAACAAGACCTTAGGGTTACACAAGCCAATTGGGCTTGAATAATCTAATTATGCGGATTATACTTTTACAGCTTGAACGACAACCCTTGGACGGAATAAATAATGGACATATCATACGTAAATATGTTATAATAAAGTTTTGTATAAGTGCAAAAAAAGCTTTAGCAGTTAAGAAAGGCAAATAAAGAAGTGGCACAAAAACGCAGAAAAGTGTCCAGAAGAAAAACGAGCTCAACTCGAACGAAGAAAAAGCGTTTGAGCAGTGCCGATACTGAGCATTTCAAACAGATGCTCTTGGAAAAACGCAGGGAAATCCTAAGAAATGTAAACGAATTTGAAGACGAAGCTTTGAGGAAATCCCGGCTGGACGCAAGCGGAGATTTGTCAAGTATGCCAATCCATATGGCTGACATCGGAACCGACAACTACGAGCAGGAATTCGCCTTGGGATTGATGGATAGCGAAAGGAAACTACTGAGAGAAATCGACGACGCGTTGGGACGCATAGAGCAACGCACTTATGGCATTTGCGGAGGCACCGGCAAGCAGATACCAAAAGCTCGGCTCGAAGCCCAGCCTTGGGCCAGATACTGTGTTGAATATGCCCGAATGCTGGAACAGGGCCTCGTAGCAAAGCCGGAAGAATAAACGTCAGATTGAATATCTTAGTATGAAACACAGATGTCCGGTCTGTCACAAAACGGTTAAAGCATCACCTCAAGCACAATCCGAAGAAGCAAAATTCTTTCCCTTTTGCTCCCGCCGATGCAAGCTAATAGATTTGGGTGCGTGGCTGGACGTCAAATACAAAATAGTTTCCAGGCCACAGTCACAGAAATCCGGCGAACCATCCGATACTTCATCTGATGGGCCTTCCAACAAGCGGTAAATAACAACGAACAGAGACAAAATCTTATAAAATTTGTTGAAACCAACCGATAATACGGTATATATATCTGCATTTGTTCTTTAGCGAAACCAACGACAATTGTAACCTTTCTGAAAGGGAGTAAAATGGTAAGCGAAAAAGAATCCTCGCAATTATTTGACAGTCTTCTCTTTCCGAAAATATTTCAGACTTTCCGCATGGCCATTCAACCAACCAAATTGATAATTGCATTTCTGGCAGTAGCTACCATATGCCTGGCCGGCTGGATTATGGACCTTAGCAAAACAGTCGTTACAGATAGACAAGGCAACGTTACAGAGTTGCAAATTTATATGACCGCCCCCGACCAAGTTAAATCATACATTGATAACCTTGACCAAACAGGCGACCGCACTGGGGTATTTTCCACTCTGTGGCACTTTGGTTCGACACAATTTCATGCTGCGCTGAAAGAATTGTTTGAACTAAACCTCACAAGTATGACGAAGAACATTGCCGATTATTTCAAGGCTATAGGGTGGGCGGTAAGACATCACTTTGTTTATTGTATCATATTTGTGGTAATAAAGCTGGCGGTGATTTCCGTTGCAGGTGGAGCTATCTGTCGAATTGCAGCGTTGCAGTTTGCCCAGGGTGAAAAGCCGGGGCTGACCGAGGCGCTTCGCTTCAGCACAAAAAGATTCACAAGTTTCTTCACCGCACCTTTGGCACCGGTCGGTATAATTATCTTCATAGGGGTGTTCATATTTCTCTTGGGACTGATAGGTAACATCCCAAGAGCCGGTGAGTTGATAATGGGTATCTTTATGCTGTTAGCTTTGTTTGCGGGCGCGCTGATTGCAATCGTCTTAATAGGAGCGGTTGCAGGATTCAACCTCATGTTCCCCTCTGTGGCTTATGACGGGTCAGATTGTTTTGATGCGATAAGCCGTTCCTTCAGTTATGTATATTCAAAGCCCTGGCAAATGCTTTTTTACAGTGCGATAGCCGCGGTTTATGGTGCAATCTGTTATACATTCGTTCGATTTTTTGCCTTTTTGTTGTTCTCGGTTACTTACTGGTTTTTGAAGCTTGGTATTTTGGGTGACAATAGCAAACTGATAGCAATATGGCCGGGGTCAAGCTTTACAAGGCTGGTTGGACCTTTAGATTTGTCGGCGCCTAATTGGACTCAATCTGTCGCAATCCTTTTGATATATCTATGTTTATTGGTTGTTATCGGCTTCGTAGTTTCTTTCATAATAAGTTTCTACTTTTCCGCCAATACCATAATCTATTCACTTATGCGCAACAAAGTTGACAATACCGCTTTGGATGACATTTACACTCCATCTGACGAGGTCGAAACTGAGCCAGTCACAACCGAATCCAAGCCCCAAGAAACAGAGCCACAGCCGGAGTCAGAAGCGCAATCAGATTCATCGCCTTGACAAGAGTAACAAAAGAAGCTTTTTACGCGAATTTAAGGTATGCCGGATAAACGGTGTTGGATTGCAGGATTTTTCATATCCCGTTCGGTGGACATATGTTAAGCCGTTGTTACTCTTAAGCCTGTAAGCAACGATGGGCAGAAACTGTAGTGCTGAGAAGATATGCCTGACCCAAACACAAATACGCAACTAAACGACAAGAATCAAAAGCCGTTAAAACTTTCAACACCCCCTGCTACGCTGCTGCGTTTCCGCAGACCTCTGATTATACTTGCTCACCTAATTGCATTCGCTGCATCTTTGATGCTCTCCTTCCTGGTGGTACATAACATGCGGTTCGAACGACCTGGTTGGGTAGATATATATCCTCCTTTGTTACTTTTTTTTCTC
>CAYGBH010000364.1:0-4591 GCA_964348055.1 uncultured Pirellulales bacterium | reverse complement strand
CCGTACGAGACATCTTATGATACCGGTATCGTTACGCCGGTCTATGAAGACGGACACTTGTATGTGACCAGCGTTGTCGAGCGTCAATTCACGACCGGCGGAATAATACTCGAACTCTCCGCCGACGGGAAAAACGCAAGCAGGAAATGGAGCGACCAGAGACTCGATTGTCATCACGGCGGCGTTGTGCTGGTCGATGGCTATATCTACGGCTCGAACTTCAATACCATCACAACGGGTGATTGGGTCTGCCTCGATTGGAATACCGGCAAAGTTATGTACGAAGCCGCGTGGAACGGAAACAAAGGCTCGATTATCTACGCCGATGGTATGCTGTACTGCTACGATGAAAATACCGGTGATGTGGCTTTGGTTAAACCTTCTCCGAAGCGTTTTGAAATAGTCAGTTCTTTCCGTGTTACCGAAGGCACCGGCAAACACTGGGCTCATCCGGCCTTATCCGACGGTCGGCTGTACATTCGCCACGGTGATGCTCTAATGGCCTACGACATAAAAGAACAATGAAATTCGTATCTTGTAACTCAGGAATAAGATATTGAAAAAAATGTTACCATTTTTTGCATTCTTTCTAATCCATGGGTTCTAAATGACTTATGAAACGAACTTTTTTCGAATTAGCAGATAACAGGTTGTTGAATTGTATGTGGTTGTAGTACTTTGCGCCCGAAAATTAAGTTATTTTGGTGTGTTCAGGAGCGGCTCTTGCGCAGTTATTGGCTGGTGGAACTTGTCCAGGGAATTTCGGCAAGAGATTGAGTATACGCCGCGGTGTCGGCAGTATATAGACTGAAGGCACGAGTGTCTCTCTCGTGCCTTCAACTTATGTATCTATTTGAGTGATTCACACGTTCTTTGGCATCACGAAAGGTTCGCGGTAAGAGCATGTAATGTACTTGTTGGCTTTCTTCGCATTTGGCCCGACAAAGCGCTCCTTCTTACGATTGTAGGTCAATTTTGGCCCGAGGACAAATTTTTCCTTAGCCGGATCAACTCCGTTGCCATCCAGCTGTTCCAAGATGTCATTGAGAGTGTTCAGAGCATCTTCGTGTGTCTTCATGTTCTCGCGAACCTCATCAACAGAGGTCTCGGCTCCTGCACGCCAGGCGATATTGGCCTGATGACAGACCGCGGTGCCGAGATGGCCGACTTCGATATCGGCCGCAAGGTCCTCACGGCGGCCGCTACGAACACAGTCTATAAAGTTCTGGGCATGCCCCGAACCGCCATCTCCTTTGTATTGGTGGATACGCTCGCCGTCGTTGTCATAAGCCCAGCCGCCGCCCCGCGAAATGCGAATCGAGGCGTGCTCGCATTGGATCCAGTTGCCGCCGCGAGAAGACAGATAGACCGCGCCGTCTTTGCCGCCACGTCGTTTGGGGTCGGGCAGGTTGCGAATATCGACAACAACCGGCAGACCATCATAATCAAAGAGCGCGAAATGCATATTGGGCGTCTCGCCGTTGTCGTCCCAGACAAAGCGATTGCCCGCTGCGACCACCTTGGTCGGCACATCATCCCAGCCCAGCATATGGCGGAAATCATCAATATAGTGAATTCCCCAGTTCGCCATCTCGCCGTCGCCCCAGTTCCACTGCCAATGCCAGTCGTAGTGGAACTGCTTTCGCATCACGGGCGTCATCGGAGCAGGACCGGCCCAGAGATTGTAGTCAATGTTGCTCGGAACAGGCTGAGGGGTCGTTACTTTTCCGATTGAGGTTCTGGCGCCGAGTTTGGAGCAGTGTACCCAGAGCACCTTGCCATACCTGCCCGCTTGGATATCGCGGGCGGCCTCCTTTACCGCAGGGCACGAGCGATGCTGCGTGCCGGCCTGCACGATGCGATTGTATTTTCGGGCGGCTACAACCATCTTGCGGCCTTCCTGTATCGAGTGACTGACTGGTTTCTCCACGTATACATGCTTACCCGCCTGGCAGGCATAAACCGTCATTAGCGAATGCCAGTGGTTGGGGGCTGCGATTGCCAGAGCGTCGATATCTTTGCGATCCAGGAGCTTTCTGACATCGGCGTAACCACTTATATAAGCACCATAATTGTCTTGGAACCGCTTGATCCAGTCCCCAAGGATTTTGCTGTCGGGGTCACAAAGGGCCACGACTTTCACTCTATTCAAACTCTGGAACTGCTGGATGAGACCACCCCCTCGGCTTCGAATGCCCGCCACTGCAATGCGGAGTTGATCGTTGGCTCCACGCGCTTTCGCCAAAAGGCCTGGGTACGAAGATAAGACCAAACAGGACCCCGCCGTGGCCGAGATACTGCGCTTTAGAAATTTTCGACGACTGATTTTGTTCATCATATGCTCCTTTACTTAAGTATAATACACAATCACCAGGTTCATGCGTTATGGCCTTCTGCCTGCTGCTGCAAGCGACAAATCCCCAACGCCCAGCTTTACTATCTTAACGAATATATCCGTAAAGTCAACCCGATTATGCTAAACGACGGTGTCCCAACAGCCGAGTAGACGCAATGCCCGACCGGATCTTACAAGGAAAATACACCCAGCAAGTTGGGAGCAAGACAATGCAACGGGCCACTCTCTAACCATTACCCGTCCGGAATCAGGTTTTGCCGCTGGCCACTTTCTTGCGAAAAGCCTCAGCCTCCCACTTGTTAATAAAATCCCGCTGTCTTTTATTCAAACACCAAATGCCTCCCATCCGTTTGGCATTAGTGCGAATGAACATTGAGTATGCCACAACGTCCCGCACGGTTTTAGCAATTTTCCTTTCGCCCGCAACAAAGAGTCCGACGTCTTTGACCAGAAACGCCACAGAATGCTTTTCTCCCTTGTTAATTTGCCGAGTCAATCTCTTTGCAATGTGCTCAGATTCAATTTTATCCACCCACATCGCAGGCCCGTTGGCGTATACCAGTTCATCTGGCGTCAAGACCCCTGCCGCAAGCATCTTCTGCGCATCTTTTTGACGCCAGAACGCTGCAATTTCATCGTCACAGAAATAGCTTATTGTCGCATACTCACCGGTCGCCTGGAAAAATGCCTTGCGAATTGCTGATTTCGCAGCGGTGATGTCTCGTGCAAGAGGGGATTTAGTCTTGAGTCTGGTGTCCCTTCGCTTTGCTCGAGGACAGGCTTTAGCCTTGAGTCTTTTCAATTTGCTGTTGCAGCGATTTATGACCTTGCGGACAAGTCGCAGAGCAGCATCAGCCTCTTCTGCCGAAACGAAAAGCCCGTGCCTTTCCAGAACCATGATGAGGGGCTTTTTGCCATACTGCTTTTGGTAGTGGTGGACCAGTCTGGCGATTCTCCTGGCGAGCATAAAGCCCGGATCCGTATAAGGGACCCAAAGCAGCGGCAGCGTCTCTGTTTTGAAAAGTCTCTCAAGCTCTGCCTTTCCGTTCTTGGCATTTGCATACGCCCCTACGGAACTCGGATGCAAGTGAATCACACACTTATCAAGATAGCCGTGCAGATGCGCCTCCACCGATGGGCGGGCCACTGCCGTTACCTGGTCGTCACACGCAAGTAGCAGCCGATTTACCACCTCAATTTCCCGTGCGTGCGTCTCAAGTTTTACTATTGACTTATCTTCAATAATCGACAGAACCGAATCAAGCCGTACCCTCCGCCAGCCTTTACGCCCGTTCATATCTTTCAAGGCCGTACCGCTGGCTTTTATATACATATATTTACCATCTGCTGTTTTTACCGACGTATTACCACCTCCGCCCTGAACGAGCGACCTGTCTTTACCAACTGTGTTCGACATTCTAATGAGTTCTGACAAAGCCTTATCCATTTTTCAAGAACACCCCTTACAATCAGTTCAAAATGCAAATATCAAAAATCAAAATTGTGGAATCCAGCTCTTAACACTTTTTAAGTGCTGGATGACATCCTTAATTTTGAATTTTGCATTTTAATTTTTGATTTATTCTTTTATCGTGGTGTGGCGTCCGGCAAACCGCCGTCCACAGGAATTGTCGCACCGGTAGTCGGCGTTTGATGCGTGGCAAAAAACAGCACCGCATTAGCAACATGCCGTCCCGTAATCCTGGCTTTCAGTAGATTTCGGTTGCGGTAATACTCCTGCAATCCTTTTTCGTCGAGCCCTCGGGCCCGCATTCGGTCGGGTCCGATTTCTTCCCACAGGCCGGATTTGTATTTACCTTCGGAAAAAACGCCATCCGGCGCTACCATGTTTACCCGAATACCATACTGCGCCAGCTCAATACTGGCTATACGACCCAATTGGTGACAGGCGGCTTTGGTAGCGCTATAGGCGCCGAAGCCGGCACCCGGCGAGGGAACATTTTTGGTGGAGATAACAATTATGTCGCCGCCCGTTCCCTGGAGAATAAGAAGCCGGGCAGCTTCGGCAAGTGTTAATAGCGCCCCTTCCACATTTACTTTCTCGAGCTTGCGAAAGGCATCCAGATCAATATCCTTCAAGAATGAGATAAGTGGAATACCGGCATTAACAACCACAATATCAACACCGCCCCAAGTTTGAATGACGGTTTCAAATCCCCGGACTACAGAGTCCTTATCAGTAACATCGATTGGGACGCCTATCACGCGCTCGCC
>CAYGBH010000363.1:0-4594 GCA_964348055.1 uncultured Pirellulales bacterium | reverse complement strand
GCTTCCAGCAATTCAAACTCCTCCTCCAGCAAGTCGAAATCCTCATCTTGACTCTGGTTATTGGTAACTGGTGATTGGTAACCATTCAACCGATTACCATTTGACCATTCTTGCGAGTTCTGGGAGGTCGCGCAGCCTGTAGGCATGACAGCCAAGACGACAATAGCCAGAGAACAGAGGACAAAGGAAAGAGGAAAGATTTCTTTCTTTGCCGTAAGGCCTGCCCGACGGACAAGCCTCTGGGTAGGCGGGCATCCGGTGGACTGTCTCCTGTCTTCTGGCTTCTGTCTTCTCTGTTCTGTCATCTGTCTTTGCTGTAAGGCATCCTGTGGACTGTCTTGCACCATCTTATCGCACTGGTTTGGAATTCTCAAGTCTCTTTGCCAAAAGGTTTAGCCAGAATCAGCAATTGCGGCAGGAGGGTAAGGTCGGCAAGAAGTGCAATTAACATGGCTAATCCGGTCAGCAGGCCGAAATAGACACTGGGAATAAAATTGGACAAAACCAGGATGGAAAAACCAATGATAATAGTAATCGACGTATAATACATCGCATGGCCGATGCTTCGGTGACATCTATGCATCGTAGGTAAGTACCTGCGGTCTTTCTGAAATTCACGTTTGAATCGGTGGATATAGTGAATCGTGTCATCGACGGCAATGCCTATACCGATGGCAGCTATGGTAATGGTCATCATGTCGAGAGGGATTTTCAGCCAGCCCATCACGCCGAGCACGACTGCGACGGGAAGCACGTTCGGAATCATGGCAATCAGAGCTATTCTCAACGACGCAAAAACCACGAGAAACATCCCGCTCAACACCAGCACAGTGATGCCCAATGTCAGTATCTGGGAGCCGAAGAGGCTTTGCAGCATGTTATTGTAGAGGACCAGCATGCCGGCAAGATGAACTTTTTCGGCGTCAAGCTCCAGTATGCCGGGCAGGTCCGCCTTGATTTTCTTGAGCAGCTCGTTACGCCTCAGAGTCTTCTCCGAATCCCTGACCCGGGCCCAGTAGCGGACCTCGTTATGCTCGACCGAGACATAGGGTCTGGTCAGCATGGTCTTGAATTTGTCCGGAGTCTCACTATATAGCAAAGCGAGCTCAAAACTGTCCAGAGGCCTGCCGCTGTTTAACTTCTCGGTAATTTCCAGCATGGTGCCCAGCGACAACACCTTGCCGGTTTCCGGCAGGTTGTCAAGATAGTTGTGCACGGCCTTGACGCGGTCCATCTTTTCGGCGTTAAACCAGTATTTCTCGTCCGTTGCGGCCAATTCGTATTCATCGAATTCGTCGAACATGTCGTCGCTTTCCGTCACAGCCGGCTCGGTGGATATGGACAGGACGTCGGGGCCCTCGAACTCTATGACGACATCCAGCGGGGTAGTGCCGCCCAGGTGCTGGTCAATTACCTTCATGCCCTGGTAAATCTCGGTGGTTTCGTTAAAGTAATCGATAAAACAGTTTTCCACATCCAATCTCGATATGCCAATGAAGGCGCAAACGAGGACCAGGCCGCTAATACCCATGATCAGCACGCCATGGGCCTCGGTAAATCCCGCGAGGACGGATGTTACGGAAAAACGCCGCTGGCGTTTGACCGAAGGCGACTGTTTCGGCACCAGTATCAGCACGGCAGGAAAGAGCAGAAAGGTCACGATGAGCGACACAATCAAGCCGACTATCATCATCCAGCCGAAGTTGATGACCGGCCGGATGTCACAAAGCACCAGAGACCCAAAACCGGCAATCGTGGTCAGTACCGCATAAACACAGGGCCTCAGCTTCAGGAGAACGGCATCAAGAATCAGCTCGCGATTAGGCCTTTGCGGATTCTGGAGCAGCAGCTCCCGGTACCGCACAATCAGATGAATCACAATGGCCAAAGTGATGATTAACTGCAAAGAGATGAAATTGGAGGATATGACCGTCACCTCCCAGCCAAACCATCCCAACAGACCAATCATGCAGACCGCCGAAACCAAGCAGCAGAGCATCGGCAGCAATATCCAGCGTATTGACCTGAAGATAATAAACAGCATAAGAATCAGAAAGAGCAGGACTCCGAGACCGAATACCTTCAAGTCGTTCTTAATGAAGGTGATCATGTCATCTGCGATCATACTGACGCCCCCAAGAAACAGGTCAGCATCCCGGCGATAGTTGTCCATAATGCTCCGTATCGCCGTGATATCATGATGGCGCCGCTGCCTCATTTTGTCTCTGTACTGTCGGAATTGCTCGGTTACGCTCTTGAGTTCGGAACGTTCCGCCGGCGTCAGCGAAGCGGCGGCCTTCTTCCGCCGCAGTTCGTTGCGGCGCCCCAACAATTCGTGGTAGACATCATCATCCGCGAAATAGACAAGCAGGGCCGTAGTCCGTGAATCTGAGCTTAGCAACAGGTCTCGATAAAGAGGACTGGCGCGAAGCTCGGCTCTGGCCAGAGCCATATCAACCGTAGGCGACTCGAGCGTGGGCAGATCGGCGGTAAGGTCCTTGAGCGGGACAGGCGGACTTTCCAGCAGAGGGACATCCAGAATGCAAAGCACCGATTCGACATCTTTTAGAGCCCTTAAATCATCTCGCAGCCGCCCCAAGGTAGTCAGCGTCTCCGGCGAGAACAGGTCGTCTCGGGGAGTATATGTCAGGACTAAAAAGTCGTGTTGCCCGTAGCGTGAATTGATAAGGCGCGCGTAGCGCAGGTCCTCGTCATTCTCCAGAACCAGCGTCTCAGCAGAAGCGTCCAGCCTGAAATCTCTGGCGCCGAAGGTGAAGAAGACAACTGCTGCCAGAATGCAGAAAATAACTGTCTTAGGATGTCCCAGAACCACTCGGCCGAAAAAGAACGGTGCCACTGGGTGATGTTTCGTCATAATACCTATCCTAACTCAGCATATCGCAGATCAATCATCCGGTGGTTTCTCCAGCCGAGAAAGAAGGTCCTCAACAGTGCCGCGGCGAAGGATTTCATCGAATTGTGACCGGTAGCTCAGAACGACGCTGACACCTTGTATTTCCATATCATAGATCTTCCAGCGTTCGTCTACCTTGCGAAGCTTGTATAGTATGGCCACCTTTCTTTCCTTGTGTACCAGCTCCGTCGGGATGTAGAGACTCTTTTTCTTTTGCACTCCGGGTTTGAACAAGACTGTCTCATCCTTGTAGAGCTCGATTTTTGCAAGATACGACTCCTTAACCAGTTCGGTAAAGAGCCGGGTGAATTTCTCACACTGTGGTGGCGTCAATTTTGGCCAGTGTGTTCTGCCCAATGCAAGTTTGGCTATCAGCGGGAAATCAAAGACCGGAGTTACGAGTTTATTGATTTGCTTCTTTTTGGCTTCTTGGTCGATGTCTTTGTTCTGCAGGATCGAAATAATGGCATCCCACTTGACCCGCATCAATTCGTTTGGGTCGTTCGGGTCCTCAACAACGACATCAGCCTCGACCCGCGACAGTCCATTCGGGTCGTTCGGGTCCTCAACAACGGCATCAGCCTCGGCCCGCGATAGTCCGTTCGGGTCGTTCGGGTCCTCGTCATCGGCATTGACGCCATGACAGGCAACCAGCAAAATAAGAAAGGCACACCAAAGACTCTTCAAGGTTCACTCCTTATATCGTTTGTATTTCTTCGCCGACCATCTATACTCAACATTTTAGTAAATGAAGCTGCAAGCCCGAATGCGTATTCCCCCAGAGTGCAAGGCCTGCTTTAATTGCCGCTCAATATTTTCAGCCTTTTCTTGCCTTATCCTAATTATAAAATCAATTGATTGGCTTAACAACTGTTAAGACCGGTGTTTCTCGATTTTTCTTCCACGAGCATTGAGAATTCGTCAATCTTCAAAAGGTACAGTTGCCGAATAGTTTGGCGCTTCTTTGGTTATCTGTATGTCGTGTGGGTGTGATTCGGCAACGGACGCGGCGCTAATGCAAACGAATCGGCCGTTTTTTCTGAGCTCTTCGATATTTCGCGCCCCACAATAGCCCATACCCGCTCGCAGTCCCCCAACCAGTTGATAGACAAAATCACCCAGCGTTCCCCGGTACGGCACCCGCCCTTCTACGCCTTCGGGCACGAGTTTGCTTGCCTCGGTCGAGCTTTTTTGCCCGTATCTTTCGGCCGAACCCTTGACCATCGCCCCCAAAGAGCCCATACCCCTGTACTCCTTGAACTGCCTGCCCTTGTAGATAACCAGTTGGCCTGGACTTTCTTTCAGGCCGGCAAACAATGACCCTATCATCACACTCGAAGCCCCAGCGGCGACCGCCTTGGTTATATCGCCCGATTGCCTTATTCCGCCGTCGGCAATGACCGGGATATTATGCTTGCCAGCTACCTTGGCGCAGTTGATTATCGCAGATACCTGCGGCACTCCCACGCCGGAAATTACCCTCGTGGTGCAAATTGCGCCAGGCCCGATGCCGACCTTTACGGCGTTGGCGCCGGCTGCAATCAAATCCTCGGCCGCTTGCGCCGTCGCGATATTACCCGCAATGACGTCTATATCATAGGTGGCTTTTATCTTCTTTACGGTATCGATAACATTTTGCGAATGGCCGTGGGCGGTATCGACCACAATAATATCCACATC
>CAYGBH010000362.1:0-4661 GCA_964348055.1 uncultured Pirellulales bacterium | reverse complement strand
CCAGCGGCTGCGTGATTCGCAAAAGCATCTTCCACGAAAGCGATGGCCAGTGGCACGCCGGCTGGACCAATGAAAACCTCATCGAACAGTGCACAATCGAGTCTGTTCGGGGTCATGGAGGCTACGGGTACGGAATGTGGGCGTCTCCACCGGAGGACAAAGCCCACGGCCCGAACGGTCCGCGGAACGTGGTATACAACTGTGACGTCAGTTCCCCGAAAGCAGGCCTATGGATGGGTGGCATGAATGAGAACTGGCTGATACTCTACAGCCGTTTCGTTGTGGACAATGGGCCGGGCGTGTTTGCGAAGACCGCCAGCTTCGATCATATTGTTAAGGACAATGTCTTCATCCTCAAGGATGGCAAATCGCCGATGATCTTTCTCGCAACGCCCGATTGTATAGGAATCGAGATAATTGGGAACAGGTTATACGAGGGCAATGGCAGTTTGGTGGCCGGTGCGGCTGAGCCAGCCGTGGTCAAAAACAATAAAGTCTTTCCGCTCGACCCCCTATTTTCTTGCGAAAGCAAGAAGGGGGTCGCCCGGCCGATTCCAAACGTGCCGTCTATTTACGAATGGCAACACAAGCGGTAAAATAATCTCATCTTTACAGGCCGATTCGATATAAAAGAGGAGTTTAATCATGGACAAAAATTTAAGCCGTCGTAATTTTCTGGGACTGATGGGTGGAAGTATTGCAGCAATGATGCTGCCAGGCTCGTCAGGTTGGAGTAGTACAAGTAAGAAGCCGAACTTTATCCTTATTTTTGCTGACGACTTAGGCTATGGAGACATCGGCGGCTTCGGCTTAAAAAAGTCGCCTTTCCAGACACCCAATCTCGACCGCATGGCCGCCGAGGGCGCCAAGCTGACCGACTTCTATGTGCCCACGCCTTATTGCGCCCCATCACGGGCAACGATTCTGACAGGCCGGTATCCCTTCCGAAATGGTGTCGTATTTAATCCTGCGCCCGACTCCGGCATCAACGATGTCGGCCTGCCCAGCTCCGAGATTACCATTGCCGAGGCGCTCAAAGGCGGCGCTGGCTACACCAGCATGTGTATCGGCAAGTGGCACCTCGGCCATACCCTCAAATACCTGCCCCGCCGACAGGGCTTCGATGAGTATTACGGAATCCTCTATTCAAACGATATGCGCCCCGTGCAGCTCGTCGAAAACGAAAAGGTTGTGGAGTACCCCGTCATACAGGCAACGCTGACCAAACGCTACACACAGCGGGCGCTTGACTTCATCGAGCGCAACTTCAGGCGCAATCGACCCTTCTTCCTTTACCTGCCCCACGCAATGCCACACAAGCCGCTGGCCGCATCCGAGGACTTCTATACGCCGGATACGCCCGATGACCTCTACGCCGATGTCATCCGCGAGCTGGATTGGTCGGTTGGGCAAATCCTCGGCAAGCTCAAAGAATTAGGACTCGATGACAATACGTTCGTGCTGTTTACCTCCGACAACGGGCCGTGGTACGGGGGCAGCACGGGCGGGCTTCGCGGCATGAAGAGCCGTACGTGGGAAGGCGGTCTTCGTGTGCCTTTAATTGCCCGCTGGCCGGGGAAGATTCCTGCCGGCCTTGTTAATAACTCACCGGCCGGCACTATCGACGTCTTTCCCACTATTCTCAAAGCCGCGGGTGTCAATGTACCGAAAGACCGTATCATTGACGGCAAAGACATCTGGCCACTGCTGACCCAGCCCGGGGCCGAGAGCCCCCATAAGGCGCTGTTCGCGATGCAGGGCACGAACTTGATGAGCGTTCGCAGCGGCAAGTGGAGACTTCACGTCCGCTCACCTGGCGGCATTCCGAATCGCGGCGAAGACTGGGTGGACCCGCGAGGGCCGGACGGCGTGACCATTATCGCTCCGTACGAACAGGCCCGGCCCAGCGCCTATCCAGGCGTGATTGGCGGCGATGGGCCGAAGAATATAATGTTGTTCGACCTCGAAACCGACCCCGCTGAGCAGCACGACGTAAGCAGACGGCACGGCGATGTTGTAAAACGCCTCAGAGCCCTCTATGAGAAGACCCTTGCTCAGGTGCCCGATTTCAAGCCGCCGAAGCGATTCAAACAGATACGACGCCTCAGGGGGGGCAAACTTGACTACGGCAACTAATCGGGTCTAATAAGGGCCGACGTTACAGGCCCGTGATGTGGTAGCCCATAGGTTCTACTTCCTTACTATCAGGCAAGCGGTAGGGACTGTCGCCGAAGTTGACCGTGATGGTAATGCCGTTTGAGGGACCCCGCCCTGCGGGAACCGAAAACGTTGTCTGCTGAACATCTCTGTCCGGCGTAAGGAAACTATGGTCGGTCATCTCAGCGTAGCCGACTGCGCGAGCAACGGGACATATATCGTTATAGCTTCGAGCAAAGCGGTCTTTGTTCTGATTCCATATCCGGCGGTTGAACATAAACATCGGCGGCGTGCCATACAGGATGTTGAAAAGGTCCCGCTTATCCCACAGCACAGGCAGCTTATTATTGTAGTCGCCCCAGTACCACTGCGCCACGACGCAATCGTGGTACACGAGCTCCCAGAGCGGCAGTCGGTACTTATGGCCCACCTGAAACTTTGCCACCCGCTCGGGAACCTCGTCCCAGGCCTCGATCATGTTTCGCCCGGCTTCGGGCACGCGATAAGGCCCGAGGCTAAGCATTCCCTCGAAGTAGTGAACATACGGCACAGCCGCATCGTGTCCTGTTTCGCTGCCCGTGACCAGTTTCATATCTTCGGACATAAAACGCAGAAGCTCGGTCTTCCAGTATCGGCTGTCGCTGCGGGTCATCGGATGGTCGGGATGGTAGCATTCGCGCCACGGCGAGGCCGTCGTCGTGTCAATGAGGCGACAGCGGTAAGGATGGCCGGGTACTCGCAAGGCGGGGTCCCCCTCCAATTCTTCAGGCACGCGCTGCCGGGCATACTTGAGCGCCTGGCTGTCACAAAGGACGCCGCACGGATACATGTTGCCATCGGTTCCTTTGACGCGCCACCCCTTGCGCCAGTCACCGTTCTTATCAAGCATAATGTCGTCCGGCCAGCCTTCCTGGGTCCAGTCGGGATGGGCCCGGCGAAGTTTTTCTTCCACGACCTGCGGGTCCATCAGGTCCTGATAAATGTCGTAACGACTTGTGAGGACGCCGCGCATCCCGTTCATTGCTTTGATAACATCCGGGGACCCACGATTACTCCATAGAATCCGCTCGATGCCGAGAGACTTCATCTCCCGTACGAAGGCAAGGGCGTCCTTTTCCCAGCACCAGACGTTTACCGCCCCGATTAGTAAATCCACGTTCGGGTTTTCCTCGCGCTTTTGCTGCAGGGTTTTGAGGAAGCCCGCCTTTTCTGCGTAAGAGCGGTAGCGTTTGCACATGGCAACGTGGCCGCCTTTATCGAGGAAAACATAGCGCAGCCGACGGGCATAAGCAAAGCGTCCTTTTTGCGAGTCCCACTCAGGCCCAATACACAGCTTTCCATCAGTTCGCTGAATTCGGATGGAGGCATCGTCAGGTGTTTCAATAATGGCCATATGCCCTTGTTGGCCGTCTGTCACGCCCCAGAAGGCCATACATATACCGTGCCCACCATACGCGATAAGCCTCCTGGTGTTAATCGTCTCGTCCTCGACGGGGTAGGAAATGCCTTCATTCATTGGCACCACAAGATATGTACCCCCTTTTCTGCCTTCGGCAGAAGGCAAGGGGGTTACAAACGGATGCGGAAACCGCAGCGACCATTTGAGCTGGCCTTCTGATGATAGAGTAAGTGTGAACTCAGGCAGGTTTCCATCCAGCAGCAATTCTGTTTTGATGTCCATACCCAGGCCTGAGTGACGCCATGTCATTTCAATACCATATCTGGTTCTGGCACTTTGGATTATTCTGCCATTAGTCAAAGGTTTTTGCCGCCAGATGTGTCCTGTGCGCTTATCGGTCACCGACAGGGTCGCATCGTCGGTATGGAGCGTGACTGAAATCGCAGCGTTGCTCATAGAGAGTCTCTCGGCCTGTGCTTTACAGCAGCAGCATAACGACAACACAACGAACAACAGGATTGTTTTTTGGCAAGTGCTCATGATCGAGGGCCCTTTCCTTTCGCGCATAGAATTCCTCCTTTCTGTAAAACTTCTCTGACGACGGTCAAGAATCAAGAACTTACAATTATTGCCAGAGGCGTTTGCGAGAACGGCGAAGCTCATTGTCCCTCTTAGCTTTTTCGATTACCGACGCAAGAGACACTGCCGCTCCGCCTCGGGCTTTGGATTCGTCGGCGGCGGACATAAAAGCGAAGATTTCGATGGTCTCTTCCGGCGGCACAGGGGCCTTGCCAGTCTTGAAGAACTTGATGATTTCGTCCACCAAAGGTTCATAGCCGCCGGACCTGCCGCTCTGGGCTATGCTTTTTGTGCCAAAAACCGTCGCGCCGTAGCCCCTCTTTCCCCCCCGCAGACCTCTGAAAGTGCCGATTCGCCCGCCCTTCCAGAGACCGACGACAAACTCGTTGTCTTCGGTCTGTACGCGCCTGACGGTCTCACAGCCGGTCCCCATAACTGTAAAGAGCATCTCGACGCCGTGCACGCCGTACCAGTAGAGGTCGGGGTGATGTTCTTCAAGACTGCACGGACCGAAGACGTCGCAGCC
>CAYGBH010000361.1:0-4693 GCA_964348055.1 uncultured Pirellulales bacterium | reverse complement strand
TCAACCAGAACTGGCTGACACATGTTATCTTCTATTCGTTGGTTCCCAAATCATCTTATGCAGACGGTATGAGTTTCACGTCCAATGCGCTGGTCTATTGGAAAATCGCCATTTACATATTGACCGCGATTTGCATCTATTATACCGGCCGCTTATTGGGGGTCAACCCCGCGCTGTGTGCAGTTTTTTCCTGCTTTGCAATGTTCACAGGCCGTTCCTTCCTCGATGTTCGTCCTGCAGGTTTCTCAAATATGCTGGTTGCTGTCTTTTTGTTGATACTCGTCCTTGCCACATATCGAAACATATTATTTATATGGCTCATCGTCCCGCTGACGGTCTTCTGGTGCAATGTCCACGGTGGATATATCTATGCATTTATAATGCTGATTCCATTTATAGGTTTGCACCTGATGACCAGCTGGAGCAAAAAATGGACCGCGATTTTATACAATGTTACTGCCTGGCCTTTCTTATATTTTGTCTTTTCCAAAGCCGGCCTTACAATGTCCACATTTCTGTTTTTAATCCTGGTAATAGTGTTGGATTTCGCCCTGATTTTTTTCAAGAAGAATCTTGTCTCCATTGGATGGCGGGGCGTATATCATACAATCGCTGCTTATTTTGTTGCTTTCGTAGCAATGGTTGTGTTCAACCCCTTCCATCTAACGAACCTGACTCATACTTTTATCATCAGCGTCAGCAAGCACGCTGAGCGCTGGCGTGACATCCACGAATGGTGGCCTGCTTTCGACTGGTCCAATCCTGTAGGCACTGCGGTACCTTTTTTGGTAATGTATATTATTGCGTGGGTGGCCCTTGCCTCCTGGATTGTTGGCCTGATGGTAACTTATCGCTCTGTCAGCCGATATCCCAAGCGAAAGGCAAAAAGTTCTGACGAGTATCAGTGGCCTAAGATTGATTTATCGTTAATGCTTATTGCCGCCCTTACCATTTATATGGCCATTCGTTCTCGCAGGTTTATACCCATAGCTGCCATTGCAGCCTGCCCCATTATAGCAATGTTTATTGACCAGATAGTGCGTGCAATTTCAGCAAGTGCTAACTTCCAAAAACTTAATCGTCTATTTGTCAGCCCAATGCCAAAAATTCTGCAATCGACTTGTACCGGCCTCGCGTTTTTGGCGGTCTTGTTTTTCGGCACATGGTGGGGGGCCAAATTCAAACGCGTTTATCTTGACCCCTGGCCCGCTGACCCGAAACTAAACTCTGTTTTTCTGCGGATGACCGCCTCGGACGCAAAACCGTTTTACGCCTTGAAGTTTATAAAAGACAATAAACTAAAAGGAAAAATGTTTAATTACTGGACCGAAGGAGGCTTCATCGCCTTCGGTCAGGAGCCCGACCCGAACACCGGCCGAACGCCTCTGCAGTTATTTATGGATGGTAGAGCACAGGCAGCTTACGACCGCAGAGCTTTTGACCTGTGGAGCAATATTATGGCCGGAGGACCCTTTGGTTCGATCGGGAGACAAGTAATCCAGGCCGCCACAATAAGAGCCATCGCAGCAGGAAGGAAAGTAGAGGAAGTATTGACAAATGCCGATTATGTCAAAGTCGGCCGGTCAATAGGCGACGCCCTTAAACAACACAACGTCTGGGTGGTCTTGATGCCCTTCGACCAGTTCGACAGTATCTTCCTTAAAGGGCTCCAGCGCAATGGCGATTGGGTTCTTGTATTCCTCAATAACAAGCAAAAATTGTATGTCGATATAACAACCCCTCAGGGGAGAAAACTTTTCGATGGCATATTTGACGAAACTACCCGCTACCCTAATGATTACCACAGGAATCTTATTCTCGCCCATAGCTGGCTGTTGTATCGTCAAGGAATAGCCGAGAAAACCAAAGGCCTCAATTATGCCATCGAAGCCTTCAATTTAAACCCATCGCCGGCCCCCATGCTGGAGATAATACTTGTTGCTGCGATGTTCGCTGAGCTGAGACCCGACATTAATAAGTTTTGCGAAGAATATTTCGACAAATTCGCAGAGAATACGGACAGTTGGGCCGAACAGAACGGCTATCGCCACAGAGTCGAAGCCGCACGCTTAGCTGCCTACCATTTGGAGAACGTCGCCCGAGCGCACAAAGATATGAAGCTCGCGGAATTCTATGCTAAAGCAAGAAGACGATGTGTTAATGAGCGAGTGATGCTCGCTAAAGAAAGAAGGTGGTAACCTGTGACGGTCAAATCTGGTGACCCCGGACCGGTGACTTGCCACTCGTCTCATGAACGACGAGCGACCAGCGACCAGCGACCAGCGACGAATTCTATCAGCGTTTTTTTCCCCTGTTACAATGAACAAGACAATATCAACCGCGTAGTAGAGCAGGCACTTACTATCCTGGAAAAGCTCAATATTGACTTTGAAGTAATTATCGTTGATGACGGCAGCTCCGACAGCACCGGTCAAATTGCCGACAGCTGCGCCGCCCGGAATGGCAGGGTAAAAGCGGTGCATCATAGCACTAATCTTGGTTACGGCGCCGCCCTGCAGTCCGGCTTCAAGGCAGCGACCAAAGAGCTTGTCTTTTATACCGATGGTGATGGCCAGTTCGATATTAACGAGATGCCGCCGCTGCTGCCGTTAATGGAGCGATACGATATTGTTAGCTGCTACCGGCTGAACCGGCAGGATAATCTCATACGCAAAATCAATGGCTGGTGCTGGACGAAGCTGGTTTGCCTGCTGTTCGGTATGAAAATCCGCGACATCGACTGTGCTTTCAAGTTATACAAAAGACAGATTTTTGATAACATTAAAGTGTTAAGTGCCGGCGCCTTGGTCGATACTGAAATCCTGGCTCGGGCCGTCCGCAAAGGTTACTGCGTAACTCAAAAAGGCATCCATCATTATCCGCGGACAGCCGGTACGCAAACCGGTGCGAATTTGCGCGTAATTCTTCGTGCGTTCAAAGAGCTACTTAAGTTACGAAGCCAAATCCGCAGTGGAAATTGATTATTGAAATGCAACACGAAATACTCGAAACGAAATATAATCTATGAGCAACGAAAAAGTCAATCTGTTTATCTACGGCTCGCTGCGGGACCGCAGAATCTTCCAATCGGTCAGCGGTCTCCAGTTTACCAGAAAGGCCTCTAAGATCAACGGCAAGACCCTTTTTGCCGAACCTGCCTTGCTCCCGCATTACCGAAGAGTCAGCCCGGACAATGTCTATTACTATGCCATTGAAGCGGCATCTTCGAGAATCGAAGGCTTCGTAATCTACGATGTCCCCGCCTGGGCAATGGCTGAAATCGATAGGTACGAAGGTAAGCGGTACGAAAGGGAAACGGTACGAGTCAACACGGCAAAAGGTCCGATTGAAGCTCAGGCTTACTTGGTAACTCACGAGTCGATGAAACAACGCTTCGGCGACAGGTTCCATGTTAATCTGATTCACGAACTTTGGCTGCGAAAACGCATTCAGAAATTTATCAAAAGGCACATTCGTCCCGGGGAACGGACAGCAGATGCCGAATCGGAACGCCGCGCTGATCGAGAGCTGCTCGCGACCACAGAGCGCGACCTGGTTATGAGCCATTATCAATCTGATGCTGTCAGCGATTATTATCTCGAACATGAGTTAGACCGGCCCCGCCCAACTATAAAATACTTATACGACGACCCGCAGGCCAAACCGTTTATCAAA
The DNA here is from genome assembly GCA_964348055.1 of uncultured Pirellulales bacterium. Lineage (GTDB taxonomy): Bacteria > Planctomycetota > Phycisphaerae > Sedimentisphaerales > Anaerobacaceae > JAUXAL01. The sequence continues at coordinate 1,018 of CAYGBH010000361.1, read as the reverse complement.
AATTATTTAGCTTTAGTTCTGAGGCAGGTCTTGTTCAATCAGCTCGACGAGGAAATCCAGTCCCGATACCGATTTGAGCTCGAGCGTATGCGCAGTTCGGAAAGATATTTCAAGCGGTCAGTTAGTTTGCTTGCAGCTTTGCGAATGATAAATGCGAACAGCTCGGCTGTTGATTTGATTATTGACAAATGCCTTCAAACGATGCCCTACGAAACACACGACCTCATTGACTATGTAAAATACGCCGTACGCGCAGCAAGTAGTATTTTTGTACCTCGTGTTGCCGAGGCGCACTTGAATCACATTCGTTCAAGCCGTCAGCCGGGTCTTGTGCCGCTCGGAATTGAGATTGAGTTGAGCAATCTTGGCCCGGCGGCCGTCGAACCGCAAAGAAGCATTCAACAAAAGTTTGACCCGATGTACGACGGCTTTAAGTATTTCTACGATTTTCGTATGGATGTTTTGTCCTGGAAGCTCGGCGGATATATTGACGACCACACTGGCTCAACCGACCAGGCACGCCGCTCCGGCTTTTTGGAACTTGCCCCTGGAAGGCTGAATATCGCCGGAGAACTGTCTCGTCCGGCGACTGCAGACCCATGGCTCCTTAATCAGTTAATACACGAGATTGTCAATTTCTATCCAGTCCGCCCCCACAGTTTGCATCTGTCTTTGCAGCTTAGAAAAAACCAGCTCGGCAACCAAAAAGTCCTACCGTTGGGTTTTGTCAAGTGCCTGCTGGTACTCGGCGGTGGTCCGGAACTAAAGGGCACCGGCAGATTGTGGGTTTCAAGAATGGGCTATGATGAGATAACACAGTACGGCTATGGTGAGGAGCTCGTCTTTGCCAGAACCAGCAAGCGCAGATGGTACCTGGGCGGAGATGAGATTGCAAACAAAACCCCCACCCAGGCGACTACGTATGTCCAGCAATATAAATTTATTCGTCTGGAAGAAAGAGCTAATTACGAGCCGTTAATCTTGTGCCTTAAGGGCCTGCAGTTGGCTTACAACCCCG
>CAYGBH010000360.1:0-4693 GCA_964348055.1 uncultured Pirellulales bacterium | reverse complement strand
GGGGGATAAGGATAAATTATGAAATGGATCGGCTTTCTAATGGTCACGGTCGGTTTCATTGCCGCAGCCTTGACTGCAGTTGTCGATGAGGATGCTGTCAAATGGTTGTGGTATATACCTGCGCTTGGTCTCGGCGTGGCGGGAGTAGCCGCAATCAGAATCGATGAAGCACGCCAGAGCAAGACGGAGCATCATGTTGCTTCCAGGATTGAAACCGTAGAAAGTAGCCTTGAAAAAATAACAACCAATATCAACAAACTCAATACCGAAAAACACTCGATAAACACTTACGATATGCGTCACCGGATTGACGAACTATTCGTTGAAGACCTCGATAAGTTTGTGGACGCTCGTGAAAGCATCGCTCATCGTTACGGCCTTGCCGCATATGGCGAGGTAATGAGCAGTTTCGCCGCCGGTGAACGCTATCTCAACCGCGTTTGGTCGGCCTCAGCCGACGGCTATATCGACGAGGTCAATACCTATCTGGATAAGGCCCAGGCACAATTCGTCGAGAGCCTCGAGAAGATTCGCCAGTTCAAGACAGGTGCTGAGAGCCCTTAAATGTAGCCACGTAAAATATTGACGTCCTGATATGCTGGCGTTTTAAACAAGCACTCATTTATTCAGGCAAAAAAATGCCAACAAAGAGAATTCTGTATGTTAGCGGGTCGATAGGATTAGGACATGTCACACGGGACTTAGCGATAGCCAAGCAATTACGCAGGCAATGCCCCCAAGTAGAGTTATCCTGGCTGGCTTGCCATCCTGCAACCCTATCGCTCAAAGAAGCCGGCGAAAATCTTCTTCCGGAAGCAGACATATACGCCAACGATAACGTTCCGGCTGAAAATGCTGCTAAGGGCTTTGGTATGAACGTGTTGAAGTACGCGTCTAACACAAGGAGGGAATGGACGCACAACGTAAAAATCTTCAAGCAGATAACCAGCAGGGAACAATTTAATCTCGTTATCGGTGATGAGACCTATGAAATAGGCATTGCCTTAGCGAAGAAACACGTCCTAATAGAGACTCCCTTTGTGATGATTTACGATTTTCTCGGACTGGATTCAGTAACTAACAACCCCATTGAGAAGATAGGGGTCTATGTGTGGAACCGAATATGGATTCGTACTGATTATAAGCTGTTATCCGACCGGAAGAATCTGGCCCTTTTTGCAGGTGAACTGGAAGACATCCCCGATAAAGGGCTTGGCTTTCTTCTGCCTAACCGCCGTGACCATGCCAGGGCGCACTACAAGTTCACAGGATACATTTTGCCATTCGAGCCGGCAGACTACACCGACAAGACAAAAATCCGAGCTAAGTTAGGCTATGGTTCGGAGCCCTTGGTTGTGTGTTCTATCGGCGGAACTGCTATTGGCAAGGAACTGTTGGAACTCTGTGGACAGGCCTATCCGATTATAAAGAAGAAAGTCCCTGATTTGCGTATGGTTCTTATCTGTGGTCCTCGCTTTTCTGTCGAGGACATAGAAGTTCCAGAGGAGGTAGAAGTCAAGGGATATGTTCGGGCCCTTTATGAGCACTTTGCGGCGAGCGATTTGGCCATCGTCCAGGGAGGTGGCACTTCTACGCTCGAATTGACCGCGCTAAGGCGGCCATTTCTTTACTTTCCCCTGGCGAATCATTGCGAACAGCAGATTCACGTTGCAAGGCGATTAGCCAGGCATCAGGCCGGAATTAAAATGGTATATTCACAAACAACACCGGAGATTCTGGCCGATAAGGTGATTGCTAATCTTGGAAAGAAAGTAAATTATCCCAAAATCCCTGTAAACGGCGCTCAAAAAGCCGCTCAACTAATAAGCCAACTTCTTTGATTCGACAGGCCTAAATGACGTGCGTACAGGGCGTGGCGATATTACATGTTTAATTCTAAGCTAATGTTTGCGCTCTTCCCCGCGCGGTGCGATACAGCCAATATGCAATCCCCACCAGCAAAACCACTCCCGGCCATGCCCCTAGGGGTTTCTTTAGCACTGCCAGCACATCGGGCTTGCCGCTGATAACAATTGGTACTGCCAACAGAATACCAAGCAATGCCTCTCCGGTAATCAATCCCGATGCAAACAGCACTCCCCGCCGATTGGACATTTCCACCACCTCTTTAGCTGCCCCTTTCCTCTTGTGATACACTTTTATAACCTGATGAATTATACCACCGGCAAAAATAGGCACCGCCAACTCAAAGGGCAGATAAAATCCTATAGCCACCGCCAGAACGGGCGTGCGAAATGAACTGCTCCGACGCCGCAGATACTCATCCATTATTATCACCACTACCGCTACTGCCGCCCCTATCCAGACAAAACGCCAGGGCAGGCCCCCTTCAAACACGCCTTTCGAAACTGACGCCATCAAATTGGCCTGGACCGCTATGAGCGGGCTATCCTTGGCTGACTCATGACCGGCAAATCCATAAGCATTAAGTAAAAGCATCAGTATCGGCGCCATCACCAGCGCCGCCGAGACCGTGCCAACCATCTGCATCACCTGCTGCTTCCACGGCGTCGCCCCCACGATATAACCTGCCTTGAGGTCCTGCATGTTATCTCCTGCTATTGCCGCTGCACAGCATACTACGCCCCCAATGATTATTGCCGCAGGTGGCCCATTCTCTGCCTCCGCTCCCATCAGCACCAGAAGCAGAAGTGCCGAAACGAGTACCGTTGCTATCGTCACCCCGGAAATGGGGTTATTTGATGAGCCCACCAGCCCAGCCATGTAGCCGGCCACCGCAGAGAACAAAAAACCGGTTATCAGCATCGTCACCGCCATCGGCAACGAAACATCTACCTGCTTCACAAACGCCTGATAGACCAAGAACAACGGCACAACCGACCCCAGCAGCAGTACAAGTATCCATTTCATAGGCATATCTTTTTCGGTTCTGGGAATCTCAACTCCCGTTTCTGTCTTCGACAGAAGACACGGGGGCCGTTCCAGACGGCGATAGGCTTTTAGCCCGCTGCTGATACCGCTGAGGATTGACTTTCTAAGATTGATAACCGTCCACAATCCGCCCACCAGCATCCCGCCTACGCCGATGTAGCGTGTTTGCGCCGACCATATTTTATGTGCCCAATCCACCGCCGAGAGCGCTTCTCCATCCACCACCGGCCAGCTCTGTCCAACTGCGCAAATCGGAATCGCAATCAGCCAGTTGCAAAGCCCACCTAAGAAAATCAGCACCGCGATGTTCAATCCGACAATATATCCCACCGAAAGCAATGCCGGACTGAGGTTAGAGCCGAAGTACGCTATTGTTCCCCCAACTCCGTGCGCGACTTCCACGACCTCCGTCCAGATTCGCAGCCCTGCGGCCCCGAACTTAAACAGCCCCCCTACAACCGCTGCCTGGGCGATGTACTTGATATCCGTACCGCCCCGCTGGCCTGATTTCAGAACTTCCGCTGTTGCTATACCTTCAGGAAACTTCAACTTGCCTTCTACAATCAATGCCCGCCTCAGCGGTATAGTAAACAGCACACCTAAAAGGCCTCCAAATGCTGCTATCACCGTCACCCACACAAAATCGAACTGGCGCCAGTAGTTCATAATCACCAGCGCCGGCAGCGTAAAAATCACACCGGCGGCTAATGACTCTCCGGCCGACGCAGCCGTCTGGACAATATTGTTCTCGAGGATATTGCTGCGCCTAAAAAGTCTCAACACGCCCATCGAAACTACCGCAGCCGGTATCGACGCCGACACTGTCATCCCCGCGAACAAACCAAGATAGGCGTTCGCTCCAGCCAATACCACCGAAAGTACCACGCCCAAAATAAACGCCTTAACCGTAATCTCTGGCAACGACCGTTCTTCTAAATTCATAGCTCACCTGCTCCAAGCTGGTAAATGTTAAATTACCAATAACCAATTACTTTACAAACTGGGCAACAAAGTGTTTCGGCGTCAGAGGCTGTCCTGTCGCCCGTTTAATCATCTCGTTCCAATGATAGAGCGCGCCGGCTTCGAAGACCTTTTCAGACAGAAAATCTCCGGCCCTTTTTTGACCAACATAACTGACGTTTTCGTCCGAATCAAGCTTTAGAATATTGTGAACGAGATGGTGATGCAATTGAGACGCGAGCAACTCGCCCAACATATAGTTGTGATAATAACAGGGCGCGATGGTGAAATGAATCTTGGCGGCCCAATCCGGCTTGTCACGACCAGGCGGTCTTTTCACAAGCTGATATTTTTCAACAGTATCCCACCAGAGCGAGTTCAGGTCCTGGTCGGGGTCTGCATAGAGCTGCTTTTCGAAATCATACATCACCATATCCCAGCGAGCGAAAATGATTTGTTTGAGCTGTGCGTATTTGCCGCTTACCTTTTGGATTTGCGCCCGCTGCCGGTCTGACAGCTCCAGCATTTGCTGCATCCAGTCAGGATTGCGGCTCAATCGGCCGAAGAACATGGCAATAGCTTCTGTAGTAAAAGCGTGCACAGGTCTTCGAAGCAGAAAAGGCATTTGCGGGTCATGGTATCTATCGTAAACGGCGTGGCCCAGTTCGTGCAATATTGTCTCCATCCAGGCCTCATTATTCTTAAGATTGCAAAGAATGCGCACATCACCTTCACGATCTATATCTGTACAGAAGGCATGTGGATTCTTGCCTTCGCGCTCATACAGGTCGCTGTTGACAAGGACAGACTCTACAGGCAG
>CAYGBH010000359.1:0-4701 GCA_964348055.1 uncultured Pirellulales bacterium | reverse complement strand
ACCCACCCTTTACTCGCTGAGGCCCTTTCAAAACTGGAGTATCTCACTCGAGAAGAGAATTTTCGTAATGCCGGCCGAGGTAAGCCGCCGCCGGACAAGTTACCGCTCGAAAAACGTCGTGAAGTGGGACTGGTGCGTGAGACGTGGCAGCTGGAGGTTCTGCCGGATCCTGAAAGTGACTCCAAAGTGGACCGGCCGCTTTCCAAGGCCTTGGGCACGGCCCTGAACTTCGATGGGCTGATGGAACTTGCCGAGACGCATGCCGTGCGTTTCATGAGCGTCATGTCCTGCACGAACGGCAAAGCTCCATTCGGCATGGGATTGTGGGAGGGTGTACCTTTGAGGGAAGTGGTGTGGATGACTAAACCAACCGCCAATGTCCGGCGTGTCTTTTACTATGGCTACCACAACGATGACCCAAAACAGAGATTCCAGAGTTCCCTGCCGATTGGCCGTGTACTGGAAGACCCGCCTGGTGAACACCCGGTAATCCTCTGCTATAAGCTCAACAATAAATGGCTCACACCCAAGCGAGGCGGCCCGGTTCGTATGTTGGTCCCTGACGCTTACGGCAATAAGTCGGTAAAGTGGCTCCAGCACATCATGCTGACCAATAATCCCCAGGCAAACGATACTTACGCCAAATGGAACAACGACACCGTCAGTCATTTGAAAACCTGCGCCCGTTTTATTCATACGCCCGAGAAGCTCAAGGCCGGACAGCCGGCGCCCATAACGGGAGTTGCGCAAGTGGGGATGTCCGGTCTGAGCAGGGTTCAGTACTGGCTTGCCCGGCAGGATGAACCTCTTGTGACGGATGACCCTTACTTCAATAAGGCCGAATGGAAAGACGCCGATATCTTGCCGCCTCCGGATCATTGGGGAGGAGGCCTTGCCGATGGTAAGTTGCCGCCAATCCCGCGCCAGTTTGACACTGCCAGCGGCAAACCGCACCGCTGGCCAATCCCCAACGCGATCGTCCATTGGGCGAGCCTGCTCACTGCCGTTCGCCCGGGACGGTATGACCTTCGTTGTCGCACGATTGATGCCAATGGCATTGCCCAGCCCATGCCTCGTCCGTTCCCCAAATCAGGCAATAACACCATTCAGCGGGTACGGATCGTCGTTGAGAAGTGATTCAACTTTCTCCTGCGCGTTTGATCTCAGCAGCTTTCTTTCTGGCTTCGATTCCGTCAAGAGCTAGTTGAGCTTCTCGACGAATAGTTTCTGGTTGATTTGGAGAATTCCTTGCTTTTTCGAGAATATGTACTTTTTTATCATCGTCTAGTTTATAGACCGAGTAAATAAGGGTCTTGAAAACAATATTATCTTTCTCAGATTCAGCCATTTTGCACAAAATAGAAATGGGGTCTATTCCTTCTGTGGATAAAATATTCGTTTCAGTCTTGGCAATCTCAACTAAAACGTGAGCCGCACCACTTCGATGGTAAATAGCTGGTCCTGCCAATGCCATTCTCACAGCTAATTCATACCCCCGGCGGTCGCCAAACTCAGCAAGAACTAGTGCAGCATCAAGAGCGTAGCCGAGATTTAGATTTCTTTTGCGTTCTGTCTCCTTTCTTTCATGATCGTCTATTATATTAGGATCAGTAGGCTCCGGGGCACCGTTGTTAGGGGCATACTCTTTGAGGTCCCGCCGCATCCTTTTAAGGCCACCTCTGTCACCAAGTGTTCCCAGCAAATGTGCCGCGCGCCAGCGAACTTCCATTCTTGGGTCGTTCAGTGCCTCTTTTAGCTTGGGTATAGCCTGTTTCCCCGTACGTTCTGTAAGCAAGGTTAGTGCCACATGGCGAATGAAATAGCTTTTACTTTTGGTTGCTTCGATGATCTGTTCCGTTGTATCAGTAGGATATCCCTTCGACTTAAGTATTATTGCATGGTCGATGTTAGGCACTGATCCTTTCGCGTGTGAACATACGTACTGAGAAATAAAGAAATATGGTCCACAAACGGCTAAAAAACACTTAATTGTATTGATTAGAATGTTCATTGTAAGGTTCCTTTCATTAAGAAATATGTTCATCCGGGACATCTCTGGGCCAACGACCTGCCTGTGACTATTTCCGCATAATCTTATCGAGTCAAATCCGGCTCCGCTGCCGTAGGGGCGGTTCGCGAACCGTCCTTACCAGTGATTCAACTTTCTCCTGCGCGTTTGCGGCACTCTTGCATTATAGCTTCTGTTCTTGTTGCCCCGAATCGTGTTGCTCCGACCTGCCTTACCTTTAGTGCCATATCAAGACTCCTTATGCCGCCTGCTGCCTTTATCTGGACTCTTCCAGAAACGCTTTTTCGCATCAATTGCAAATCCTCTAATGTAGCACCGGTTTCCGCAAAGCCGGTCGAGGTTTTAACGAAATCGGCGCCGGCCTGCTCGGCTAATTTGCAGCCAATCTCTTTAAGCTCACTTGTGAGGTAGTGATTTTCAAGAATGACTTTGACTATTATATCATTGCGGTGAGCAACTTCTACAACGGCTCTGATATCATTCTTTACGTATTCAAAGTCTCGGCTTTTTAGTTTTCCAATATTGATAACCATATCCAGCTCTACAGCCCCGTCTTTAATTGCCTGCTCTGCTTCGAAAACCTTCGTCTCAGTTTTATTATACCCGTGGGGAAATCCGACCACTGTTGTGGGCTTGACATCAGAGCCGGCCAAGTGCTTCTTCACTAAAGCCATAGCAGACGGCGGACAGCAGACAGTAGCGGTATTGTACTTTTTGGCTATCTGGCAACCTTTGATGATTTGTTCTTCCGTGAGTTCGGGGCGCAGAAGTGAATGGTCTATCATTTTAGCAATATCAAGACATGTAAAATCCATAGCAATTCCTCCAAGAATTAATTGGGCGGATTATAAATGTTTCTATCGAATCTGTCTACACATACCGCTGGCCCTTGGTTGCTTTTTAGCATTCAAGGCGCTCTCGATTTTTCTTGCGCATAACGCAAACGTCTTGATATCGGTGGATGGGTGTACAAAAACAGCTCCACTGGTCTGCTTGGTGAAGGGTCACTCAGGTTCTGGTTGCCTAACTTTGTAATAGCAGAAATAAAATTCTCTTTGTTCTCTATGTGGCTGAGGGCAAACGTGTCGGCCTGCTTTTCCAAGTAGCGCATGAAACCATTCTGTATTGGCATAAGCGTCAATCCCACTATCATCAAAACCAGTGATAGAAGGGGAAACGCAGCAATGTTGTCGACATTATCAAACCCAAACACGCCTATACTTGCCTTGAGCAATAGGTATGTCAGATAAAAGCAAACGAAAGAGACTCCTGCTCCAAAGCCGAGGATTTTCCATATATGCCGCATTCGGACGTGCCCGAGCTCGTGAGCAAATATTGCCTCAATTTCATCATTTGAGTAGTTATTTAACAAAGTATCACCCAGAAGTATCCGGCGTCCTTTTCCCAGCCCTGCAACGGCAGCATTTGCTTTTTTGGTGTCTTTACTTAATTGAATCTCAAAGACGTCTTTAATCTCAACATTGCAGCTCTTGCCCAGAGCAAGCAACTTTCCCTTGAGCTCATTGTTATCCAAGGGACTACATTTATAAAATAAAGGTATTATTAGAACCGGTGCGATCTTGCCAAGCACTATGGTAAGAAACACCCACGCGGCCGTTGCCAACAGCCACCAATGATTTGGGAAGTGCCTGAGAAAGAAGTAGAGACCCTCGCCCGCCACTAAGATGAGCAGTAGAGATAACAGCACTTTCTTTGTGCTCTTTTTCAGCCAGCCAAGCAATGTTTGGCTGGACAGGAGGAACTTATGTTCCAGTATGAAGCTGTTGTAAAAATCCAGAGGGACAAACAGCAGATAATCAATGCCGGCGAAGATGACCAAGTAAAGACCAACTTGTAGATAGAAGTTGCTACTGGAGCTTTTGACCAGTTCGCTTAGGAATGAAGATGCGCCCGACAGAAGCATGGTGATCAAAAAAGCAACTGTAAGAAGAAGCTGAACGACCGTTAATCGTATCTTATTCTTTGAGTATTGCTTGGCTCGTCTTAAATTCTCTTCCATATGCGCTATAAATCCATTAGCAGTATTTGCCGAGTTCTTTTGCCAATTCGGTGAGTCTTTTAAGTCTATCAGGTCTGACATGGGGAGATACGCTGCAGGCTGAAGAAAGTATGTATCCGCTGTCCGGTTTGCCGATTCTGATTCTGTCTTTCACAGCCTGTTCAAATGTCTGGTCATCTGCGTTCAGCATCTCGTTTACAGAATCCAGGTTGCCTTTGAAGAAAAATCGCCAGTCGTATTTCGATTTTGCCTCTGCAAGGTCCACTGTGCCGAGCGGCGGGGGATCCAGTGTGTCAATTCCGTCAACAGAGGTTTCGCTCATTAAGTCCAGGCGGTCGCCAATTGCACCGCACGTGTGAACATACGACTTTGAACCGTGTTTATGTATTGCTCGAAAAATCCGCTCTTCATAAGGAACAACGAACTGGCTATACATCTGCCTGCTTATGAATCCTGCTCCGGCAAATGCCGAACTGACCAGGATGGCGTCGGGAGCGTGGCTGCTGTACAACTCTAACTGTGTAAGTACCATTCGCGTAAAAGCAGCGAGCACCTCATGGCATTTCTTGGGCTCATCAATCAAAGCAAGAAGGGCCTGTTCATAACCAAACAGTTCCATAAGATGGGTGAAGGGTGAAAATACTTCAGCGTG
>CAYGBH010000358.1:0-4707 GCA_964348055.1 uncultured Pirellulales bacterium | reverse complement strand
CAGCGGTTTTGGCCGTAGCTCAACATCACCCAACTCTTTTATTCTTTTGCGCAAGTTTATTAACGCAGCGATACTTTTTCTTCCGCCGTCCCTGGCTTTTTGAATCGCTCTCTGGAGTTCGTAAAGGTCCCAAAAATATGGCTCGGCAAGAATCTTCTTCAGCTCAGCCAGTGACATCCGTTCGTTGAGCAGTGTGCCCCTGTTACTCAGCAGGAATTTTATATGTTTGTTTTGACTTCTGCTTAGTTTCAGAACACCGCACTTGGCGACCGCAAACTTCGTCTCGCAGCCGGCAAAAAGGCAAGCCAACGCCAGGGTAAAATTAACTTTCCTCCGCAGTTGACTCAGCACACTAATAGCGAATTTCATCTGCTCGCCGATAAAACCAGGAAAGACCGCTTCAGCCAAACCGCTTTTAATCAGCATTGACGCCCCGGTGGAACGATTGGCCCCGGCCAGGATGCCCTCCAGCTCAATTGATATGCGTTCACCGCTTATTCCCGTTATATTTTGTGCATTACTGCAAATCGCCAGCCAGGTGGACGGCTCAATCGAAAAGCCAAGCTGAGTGCAAAACCGCACCGCCCGCAGCATTCGTAGATAATCTTCGGCAAAGCGCGCGGCGGGCCGGCCGATAGTCCGCACTATCTTTGCCTTAAGGTCAGCCTGGCCGTCGACATAATCAATTACCTCTTTTTGCAGAGGGTCGTAAAACATTCCGTTAATGGTAAAGTCTCTTCGACCGGCGTCTTCAGCGGCGTCGGTGAATTCTACGGCCGACGGGTGCCTGCCGTCAGCATAGCCCGTTTCGCTTCTGAACGTGGCAACTTCTACCTGTCGGCCTTCGATTAAGACAATCACCACGCCGAACTTCGCCCCGACCTTCAACGTGCGTTTGAACATCCTTATTACGTCTTTCGGCCGCGCATCGGTAGCAACATCATAGTCTTTGGCGCGTCGGCCCAACAACATATCGCGCACACAGCCGCCGGCCAACAACGCCTGAAAACCGTTCCGCTGCAACCGCTTGATTATTTTTATCGCTGCCTGTTTGTTTGTCATTTGTTCATCTTCTGTAATATGGTTACGCCCATAGTCCCCCACCGGCGCCGCTCTATCACCTGAAATTCCCCATATCGGTCTAATAAAGATGTGCGCTCGCCGGTCCTGACAATCACAATCCCGTCACCGGCTGTCTGCTCACCCAGCAAATCCAGCAATCTGCTCAAAGGCGAACCGGACTCGACACTGCTTGTAGCGGCATAGGGCGGGTCAACAAAAACAAGGCCATATTCTTGCTCTTCAGAATTAAGCGGAGCACCTATCTTAAAGGCGTTGGCCCTTATAACTTTCGATTCTTTAACAAAGCCGGCCTTTTCTATATTTTTATTTAACGTCGCAATAATCTTCGCATCTTGCTCGACGAAAGTAACAAATCCTGCCCCCCTGCTCAAGGCTTCGAGCCCTAATGAGCCGATCCCACAGAATAAATCTGCTACCACTGCACCGCTCGGCAGATCATATTTGTAGAGGACGCTAAAAAGCGACTCCTTGACCCTGTCGGTAATCGGCCGGGACACGCCCGTCTTAGGGCTAAGCAATTTCATTCCTCGTTTTGTACCTGCTATTACTCGCATTGTGTCACAATATACAATACAGAGCTGTTTTTCGCTACTTACTTTTCCATTCCTGTATCCTCCCTTATGTCATCCTGAGCGATAGCGAAGGACCCGCCCGGAGAAGTAGAACAACCTGTTATTACACAAAGAAAGAGATTCTTCGGCTTTGCCTCAGAATGACTTTTCTGACTGCGAGGAATTCTGCTCTGTATCGTAGTTTCGCAGGAATATGTTTCAGGGAAACCGGCTATCATCACTAAGCCGGGTTTTCAAGTTAGTTAATGACAAACAGATATGATTTTAATAGTATATAAGTCATGAATGTTATTCCTACAAGTTTTAGGAGAAATATGAAAAGTCTTAGAGCTTGTTTTTTAATCTCTGCATTATTCCCCCTGTTATTAGCTGCTAAGCTTCGGGCCGGATTACCGAGTGTTACACAAGAACAACTCGCAGATTTAATAAAGAAAGAGGAGAATCGCATCCACGCATTCCATATCAAGTATAGATTAACCGGGGGAGAGTACTCAGAAAAAGGTGAACTTGTTCCTGATGTGATCATCGACTGCGAATATGCTCATGATATTGGTAAAGGGCACCGATACTTACATGAAAAATGGGTTAATCATTCAAGTGGAGAAGATCTTGAAAGGAAGTATGCCCATGATGGTAAGACGGGGACAAAACTGTCTTTGAAGCTACCCGGTGACCCGGGGCACATGTATGGGAGAATAATGCCTAATCCCCCAGAAGACTTAGTTGATCAGGCTATCTGGAAACCAGACTTTTGGTCGGGATATGGATTCATCAAGGAGTCCGATACATTATCAAGCGCAATCAGAAACGCGAGAAGGATAGAAGTGACTATAGAAGAGTCCGTTGGAGAGGAACTATATAGAGTTACTTTCGTTGCGAGAGGAAAAAAGGAAAAGTTCGTCGATCCAGCCGGCAGAACAAGGTGGATCGATACAGGCGGCACCTATGTTGCTTGGCTTTCACCGCACATGAATTTTCGGCCTATGAAAATCTCAAGGCTACGTGGTTGGGGTGGGGACGTAATCAGCTTCAGCAGTGCATCAGACTTTCGGGAAATCAGTCCTGAGATTTGGCTGCCCTATTCTTTGCAACGTTCAGGTAAATCAAGAGGTAGAACAATAAAAATAGACACAATTGCTACCAACGAAAAGGCATCAGTTCCCTCTCGATTGGAATTTCCTCCAGGGACGTATATGAAAAATGAGAAATGGGGAATTGAATATCAGGCAGGAAGGGGTCTTTTAACTCTGAGATTAGAATCTGTAACAAAAACGCTTGTTGTGCACTTAATTCTTGGTTTGATTTTCATATTAGGTGTTTCAATTTTTATTTACTATAAATATCCGCAGAGAAAAATGAATAAGGCAAGGTGTGATGTTAAAGTAAAAGCTCACTGATTTGAACGGCACACTGTCGGAACTTGTCGGCCGGCAGCGTTACGGTCTGCCATTTGGGGCTGCGGCGTTTCATAAACGAACGATAGTCATCTAATTTAACAGCAAAAAATATATACCTGTTTTCGTCAAAATCGAAGACATCCCTGCCATCAAAATCAACATCAATTTTTTCTGCCTTGTATGCAAAAACGAAGATAGCCTGATAGTCCGCGCCAAAGACCTCCTGCCATTTGGTCAGGCCGTCGACGTCATCGGCTGTGACCCAGCATTCGAAGCCGGCCAATTTAGACAGGTCCGTGCCCTTGAACTTTCTGCCCTTCACCTCGGCGATTATCACCTGCCCGCTGCGCGGATATAACAAGAAATCGAAGCTCTTGACCTTGCCGCGTGCAAAAGCTGCCCTTTTGTGTTCGTCTGCCGGAATGTATTGAATTGCATTATCAAGCAGCCAATTTTCGAAGGCCAACTCGTATTGATTGCGGACAAATTCCTTCATCTCGATTTCAGATTGGCGCTGTGCCAAAAACGCAGTTTACATTAGGTCTTCTTCTGCCCCTTTACCCCACGATGCTATTTCTATCAGATTATTCTCTGGGTCGGCGATCGCAGAGGCACGCTGTCCCCAGGGCACATCCTTGGGCTCCATAACCGGCTTTGCCCCTGCTCCAACGACACGCTCAAACTCAGAATCTACGTCCTCGAAGCGAGGTAAATCTATCGCAAGCTCAAAGGTACCGTTAAGTCCGTTGGGATATGTAGGTTCCTCTTCTAAAAGCTCAGGCAGAATCGCCCGCTCAAACATTCCAAAGCCAATCCCCTCGTGCTCGAATATTGCGTAACTGTCACCGGTTGTCTTAACCTCGACTCCGAGGACATCTCGGTAGAACTCAACCATCCTGTCAAGGTCGTTCACGAATATTCCAATCATGTCAAAACGGATACCCATTGTCTGCGTCCTCTCTTTTCAGCTCCCCGCTTTTTTCATTTCGATTCAGTGCACTTGGCGAGAAATTTATCGTAATCAACAAGTTCCTGCTCACCGGTCGCCATATCCTTAATTACAAGCTCGTTTTTTTCGACAAACTCTCGGCCAATAATTATGCATTTTTTCGCGCTCTGGTCGTCTGCCTTTTTGAGTTGTTTGCCTAATTTGGCGACCTTATAACTGAAACCGGCTGTCCATCCTGCCGAACGCAACTTCATAGTCAGCTTGATAGCATCTTCTCTGTTGACTTTATCTACAGAGGCAACAAAATAATCCAGCTTACGCACCGGCAATTGTTTCTGCAAAAGCCCTTTTTCCTCAAGCAATATTTCCAGCACACAATCGCCTATACCAAAACCGGTGGCTGGTATGTCTGGGCCGCCAAATTGTTTTAAAAGGTCATCATATCTGCCGCCCCCCCCAATAGCACGAAGCTCACTGGCTTTATCGTAAATCTCATAGACAATGCCGGTATAATAGGCCAGCCCTCGAACTATCCCGATATCGAACCGGCAAAAATCAGCGACTCCCATAACACCAAGAAGCTCGAACAAACGACCCAATTCGTTCACCGATTCTTTTGCTGCATCCGTCAACTCTAAATAATTGCCAATTTGCCCGATAGATTCAACGCTCATCAGTTCGAGTATTTTTTTGCGTTTGTCCTCAC
>CAYGBH010000357.1:0-4711 GCA_964348055.1 uncultured Pirellulales bacterium | reverse complement strand
CCTGTGTATCTATCAGCTGATAATCGTGGTCAACTGTTTCGATCGATGCCTGATGCCCGACGCTTCCACCTTCGCTGAAGCTACGGCGGACAAGCGATACTGGACGCTCCACGTCCGATGCTGAATGTTCGGTACTTTCCAGGCCCAATTGCGTCAGCAGGCGATTAAAGCCCAGCTCAGTGAAAATCCGGGCAAGCTCGGCTTTGTTAAATTCCTTCACAGCCAAATCGGCGTAATCGATTTGAAGCGGGATGTTGCAATCAATGGTTACAAGCTCTTTGCTAAGATAGGCCTGTTCTTTGAATTTGCGGAGGTTCTCGCCGCGTTTGCCTTTTATTTCATCGACATGTTTATATAGTTTATCGAGAGAACCGTATTGTTGAATCAGCTTGACAGCGTTCATTTCCCCGATTAGCGGTACGCCGGGGACATTGTCTGAAGTATCACCCTGTAAAGCCAATACATCGAGAAAATCTTTTGGATGAATTTTATATTTTTCAAACAGCGCATCATCATCAAGAACGTCACCTTTTTTGATATCGAAAATGTAAGTGTGAGCATCGACAAGCTGGTACATATCTTTGTCTTTTGCGCAGATGTAGGTGTCGATATCATCTTTTGAGGCCCTTTTTGCGAGTGTGCCTATTATGTCGTCGGCTTCGAAACCATCCACGCGAAGGACTGGTATATTCATCGCCTCGAGGATCTGTTCGATTCGGTCTATTTGCGAGGGCATATCGTCGGGCATCGGCGGGCGATTGGCTTTGTATTCGGAGTAGATTTCGCTTCTGAAAGTCGGGGCCTTGCTGTCCATTGCCACAGCGAGCATGTCGGGATTTTGACGCTGGATGAGGCCCAAAACGGCCGCTGTGAAGATGTAAGTGGCGTTGGTCGGTTCGCCGGACGGGCTGGTCAGCTTCTGACGCATCCGGGCGTAGTACGCCGCGTAAATGTGCGCGTGGCCGTCAATTATGTAAAGTTTCTTTGCCATTGCCGCCACTTTACGTATTGCGGCCTGTGCTGTCAAGGGATACTCGATGCTTCCGCCTTCGCTGAAGCTACGGTGGACAAGCGATACTCGATGCTGGATACTTGATACTCAATGCTCGACGTCATTGCGAGGCCTGCGAAGCAGGCCGTGGCAATCTCAAAACCGCATGGCTTTATTTCTTAAAAATCCCGCTTCGGTATTATAAATTTCTCATTAACGAGCTATGAAGCGAGAACATCCTGGTTTTGTGGTTCATGATTAGAACAGATATACGGAAGCCATATAATCAGTAGTCAGGCAAAACGTATGGATTTGTTGGTCATATTCTTGTTCATGTTTATACTGCTTATGAAAGCAATACCGACATGGGTATTTGCCATCGGATTCTTCATATTAGCGATGGTCTGTATTTGCTTCTGGCAACGGACATTTATAAGGAATACTTGTATAGCCCTGGTCATTTTGATTGCGACTCCCTTTCTATTGTGGCAAGTACTTAACCGAACGGGCGGCGGTACGGTTTTAAAAGCACACTTTGGCACTGCTATTGATGCGAAAAGTGTAGCGAAATACCGACACAACCTTATTGGAATTGAGGATCACGACCATTTCTGGGAGTTGAAAGATGTGGACGCTAATGCCTGCGATAAGGTAATTGAGGAATACAATCTCTGCAAGACAGAACCAGACAGGCTATTTTCTACAAGGGGCTCATGTGATTTGCCTCGGTGGTGGCCGAAATCCACTGAACCTTACTCTATATATGCTTCATTCAGCGATCTTGGCTGCAGAGAGATCTGGATTCCGAAAAATGGTGGAAGTCTTTATATTTACATGTTCAGCGAATGAAATGCCCAATATGCCGATTCACTAGGGCAGCAGATAGACCACAGGTGAACTTTTCGTCATACGGAAACCATATAATTAGTAGTTGGGCACAAGGGTATGCAGTGTACACCATACCAAGCTAACTAACTGTATTCTGTTTGCTGTATTCCAGTATTCGCTAATCGCTATTTTTTCTAAACTTACGCTTGACATTGACCGAATATTATGATAGTTTCAACTGGCGATTGTTAAGGTAGGCGTATTATGAATAGTATCATAAACATTGCGATTATCATGATTATTGCGGAGACACTCAAGCTGCCCTGAGAAAGCAAACCAATCAGGTATCTAAAAGCCTTCCAGAGCAGCCAACTCTGGAAGGTTTTTTTATTGACTTCGTAAAATTTGTTTGAAAGGTTCGATTATGGAAAAAACTAAAGAAAAACCGTGGCACGAGCAAGACAGTTTTTGGGAAATGTTCGCCCCCGTAATATTTCATAACAAAGTTATGCAGGCGACACCACAAGAGATTGAGCAGCTTCTGTCTTTATTAGAGCTACAGCCGGGCTCAAGTATCTGCGATTTGTGCTGTGGTGTGGGCAGACATAGCCTGGAGCTGGCACGTCGAGGATTCAAAGTCACGGGCGTAGATAGGACCGCGCTCTACCTTGAAGAGGCAAAGAAAAAGGCACATGCAGAAGGATTAGACATCGAGTTTGTGCTCGAGGATATAAGAAATTTCTGTCGACCAAATTCCTTTGATGCGGCGATAAATCTATACACTTCATTCGGCTACTTTGAGGAACCGATTGACAGCAAGACTGCGCTAGAAAATATATATAAGTCGCTTCAAAATGGCAGTAAATTGATTATGGATTTGATGGGCAAAGAAGTGCTGGCGCGTATCTTCCAAGAGCGGGATTGGAGAGAAGAAAATGGTGTGATTCTCTTAGAAGAACGAAAACTCGGCAAGAACTGGAGCTTTATAGAAAGCCGTTGGATATTGATTAAGAATGGTAAAAAGTATGAACGGAAATTTTACCCAAGGCTTTATTCTGCAATTGAGCTGTGTGATTTGCTGAGAAGTTGCGGATTTAAGCAGGTGGAAACTTACGGTGGTTTAGATGGTTCACCGTATGACCAGACGGCAAAAAGACTGGTTGTGGTGGCGCATAAGTAAATCTAAAACATGATGTATGCTTGACAACGGCCGCTGAAGTTTTAGGATAGCAAGTTTAATATTCTTTTAAGGATTTGTTAGATGTCGGATAAGAAGCAAAAAGCGTATCGAGATACCTTGTGCCTTCCGAAGACCAGCTTTTCTATGAAGGCCAATCTTACCCAGCGTGAGCCGCAGTTGCGCAAAGAATGGGCGAAGAAGAACATCTACGCCAAAATCAGAGAGGCCCGAAGGGGTGCCCCTCTGTATATACTGCATGATGGTCCGCCCTACGCCAACGGCGATATCCATATGGGACACGTTATAAACAAGGTCCTTAAGGACCTCGTTGTTAAGTATAAAACGATGGCGGGGTTCGATGTGCCTTATGTGCCGGGCTGGGACTGCCACGGCCTGCCGATTGAATCAAAGGTGGTGACGGAGCTCGGTGAAAAGGTGCGCCGGATGAGCAAGCTCGATATCCGTAGAGACTGTATGAAATATGCGAGCAAGTATGTCAAAGTGCAGAGCAAGCAGTTTCAGGAACTCGGGATATTCGGCGATTTTGAGAATCCATATCTTACGTTTAAGCCGCAGTACGAGGCGGGGATTCTGGAAGTGTTCGCCGAACTGGTTGATAAGGGACTGGTGTACAAGCAATTAAAGCCGATTCACTGGTCGATTGGATGCGAGACGGCCCTGGCCGAGGCTGAATTGGAATATAAAGACATTTCGTCGCCGAGTATCTATGTGAATTTTCCTGTTGCTGAAAAAAGTATCGGGCGATTGGTCGAGCTTGGACTGGTTGAGCAAAGCCAGGCCGAGAGCGCAAAGGTCTGCTTTATGATATGGACGACGACGCCCTGGACGCTGGCGGCTAATCTGGCGATAGCGGTGCATCCGCACTTAAACTATAAGGCGTTAATTTACGAAAAAGACGGTGAAAAGTTTGTGTCGATAGTGGCAGAAGACCGTATTGAGGAGGTGGTCGCAGCCGGCGGTCTTGAAAAGGGAAAGTATGATGTTGACAGCAAATCAGTAAGAGGCAAAGAGCTTGAAGGACTGCGGTATGAGCATCCGTTTGTGGAGAATAATCCGACGGACAAAGACGCCTTCATGGTCATACTCGCCGATTATGTCACCACTGCGGACGGAACCGGGCTTGTGCACACTGCGCCGGGGCACGGGCTTGAAGACTATATGTCGGGGCAGAAGTACGGCCTGGCAATCTATTCACCGGTGATGGACGATGGGCGATATGATGATACGGTGCCGGACTGGCTGCGGGGACGATGTGTCTTGGAGGTTGATACCGTAGTACACGATTATTTGAAGAAACAAAGACTGCTTTTCGCCCAGGGCGAGATTACGCACAGCTACCCGCACTGCTGGCGCAGTAAAGGGCCGGTCATCTTCAGGGCGACGGAGCAATGGTTTATCAATGTCGATAAAGAACTGCCTGGCGTGGGTATGAGTCTGCGTAATCTGGCGCTGGAAAGCGTCGATAACGTAAAATGGATTCCAGCGTGGGGACAAAAGCGTATCGCGGGGATGCTGGAATCCCGGCCCGACTGGTGTATCAGCAGGCAGAGAAGCTGGGGGCTGCCTCTGCCGGTGTTTGTCAACTCGCAGGGGCAGAGTCTGCTGACCAAAGAATCCGTGTCGGCTGTGGCTAAACATATTGCCGAGAATGGCTCGGACAGCTGGTTTACCGATTCGCCGCGCCGAATCTT
>CAYGBH010000356.1:0-4723 GCA_964348055.1 uncultured Pirellulales bacterium | reverse complement strand
TTGAAATCGGCATCCGGCCTGTTCTCTTCCAGGCACCTGGACGGATACAGCCTGATATCATCGAAGAATACGGTGCCGAAACCCCTGCCGAATGGTTCCGACGTCCCTCTATCGAAACCGATAGAGATATATGCGATGTTACTAAGGTTCACGTCGAGGGCTTGCAGGTCAATTCTCCAGGGCTGCCAGGTTTCTTTGCTGATGTTATTGGCATCGCCATCATATGGCACGACCGTCCCAACATCGCTATCGCCCAGAACTAAATACATCCGGCCGTTAGTATCGTTATCTGCTTTGCCCTGGAAGAACAGCTCCAGTGCCTTGACACCGGCTGAAGCCCAATCCTGTGCGAAACTAAAGGGGTAGGTGGCTTCGGAATAAAAAAAGTCGTCATAATAATACTGGAACGCCATCGATTGCCGGCATTTGTGGAAGGGACTCGGGTTTTTTGAAAGATACACATATTCTTCCCCGGTTTGCATCCACTTATCATATAGCGTATACCTGTCGTAAGACTCAAAATCGTCCACAACAAGATAGTCAGCTACGGTGAATCGCCAGGGCTCGCCCACCCAGGGGCTATTGGCATCGGCGCTGTTTACCTCGTCGATTCTCCAGTAGTAGGTCTTACCTAATTCAAGGCCGCCGGGGTCAAAGCTGTTGGCATCCTGCGGCTGGGACGGGTCGCCAACAGCAGTTGCATTTGGGTCTACATCGCCTGGAGCGGTGCCGAAATGGACGATGTGTTTTTCTGCAGAATATCCAGGAGACCAGCTAAGGACAGCATCTATGGGCACGTTTTCGGCGCCATCGACGGGGTTGGGATTACAGGCGGTATAGCCGCAGTTGGTGTAAGTTCGCGCACGCACATAACCTAAGTCGAACCCTGGCGAACCACCTCTGAGGTCTATTCCGACGACGCGTACCGCAGATGGTACAAACGGCAGTGAAATATCGGCGATATCGAAACCGATTATGGTCGGCCCGTATCCGTTGATATCTGGAACCGCAACAAAGCCAAGCAAATACTCCTGGCCGCAGCCGTCTGTAATGAAGACAAGGGCTTGTTCACCAACGGCATCCAGCTCCACAAGGATTATATCATCTCCCGGGCCATCGACGATTCTGCCGCAAAACTTCAATTCAACCCAGTGGTCCACAGGCACAGTAACCCCTGATACATGGAATGATGGGGGCGGCCCAACGAGCATCTGCTCCGGGACTACGGGGACCGGCCAGCGTCCCTCAGCATCCATACCCGTCCAGCAGCCGTTGTTGTCGGCGTCATACGCATCGAGCAGATAACATGGATATTCCAACGCTGTTTCCTCGGCTAAAGCAGCACCGCCAGGGGTGAGAACTGAAAAGATGACAGCTAAGGTTAGTAAGCGGGATTTTTCCATTCTTACCCTCCAGCCAGCCGTAGAGCTGACTTGGGAAATATCAATAATGTAGATATGGCGCAAGTGCCCAGAAGAATTATATCATTTCTGAGCATACAACACAAGATAAAAATCGCATTGTGATTAGAACCGGATATAGCCCGACGGAAACTGCATAGAAAAAATCTTGATATGCGAAAGATAGTTGGTAAACTTGCGGCGACAGTAATCGTGTTGCGTATAACGCTGTGTAAAATCACTGATAACAATAACCAAATAGAACATTATTAAAAGGGGTACCGCCAATGATTGATTATTCAGTAAGTCCGGCAGGTGAAAAATTTGCTATTCCCAAAGAGGACCAATACGCTGCTGAGTTCGAACGCATTGAGTCGCTGGTAGATGCAGCACGCAGCCAGAACAAAGAAATCGTTGTAGTGATGGGCGTAGGCTTTGTAGGTGCGGTTATGGCCGCTATCATTGCTGATAGCGTTGACAAGAAGACCGGCAAGCCCGGCAAGTTCGTCATCGGCTGTCAACGGCCCAGCACTCGCAGCTACTGGAAGATTCCGCTGCTCAACTCAGGCGAGTCACCGGTAAAGGCCGAGGACCCCCAGGTGGCGCCGATGATTGCTCGTTGTGTGCTCGAGAAGAAAACGCTCGCAGCCACCTACAACAGCGACTGCCTCAAATTGGCCGACTGCGTGGTCGTGGATGTCCAGTGCGATTATACAAAAGAGGACCTCGGCAATATGCGAACCGGCAGAGCGGAAATGAGCGCCCTGGAAGCAACAATAACAACCATCGGCCAGAAGGTGCCTCCGAATTGCCTGACACTAATCGAGACGACGGTAGCACCGGGCACGACCGAGTTCGTCGCCTGGCCGATTATGAAAAAGGCCTTTGCAGCACGTGGTATAGACTCAGAGCCGTTGCTGGCTCACAGTTTCGAGCGTGTTATGCCCGGCAGACAATATATTGCCTCAATACGAGATTTTTGGCGGGTCTGCTCCGGCTGTAATGAGCAAGCAAGACAGCGTGTCGAGAAATTCCTGCGAGAAGTGCTGAACACCGAAGAATATCCGCTGACCGTTCTGGACCGCCCCATCGAGTCGGAGACTACCAAAATCATTGAGAATTCTTTTCGTGCTACGATACTGGCATTTCTTGACGAGTGGAGTCTGTTCGCAGAGCGTAACGGTGTGGACCTAATTAAGGTCATCAAGGCAATCAAGGTCCGGCCGACGCACAACAATATCATATTTCCGGGACCGGGTATTGGTGGATACTGTCTGCCCAAGGATGGAGGCCTTGGGTACTGGGCATATAAACATATTCTCGGTTTCGATGACGATGTATTCAAGATAACAACAACGGCAATCGACATTAACGACACCCGCGGCCTTCACGTGGCGACACTAACGAGAGACGCGCTGCGAAATATGGGCCGACAAGTGGCCGGTACGACTGTACTTCTGTGCGGAGCCAGCTATCGCCAGGATGTCGGTGACACACGTTACAGCGGCTCGGAGATAATCGTTCGTAAATTAACCGAGATGGGGGCTGAAATGCGTGTGCACGACCCGTATCTCGAACACTGGTACGAGCTGGAAAAACAGGATACCTATCCGGCACCGGGTCACTCCTTGGCGAGGTTTTTCCGCAATCAGGACAATCTGGTTAATGTCCGGATTCAGAGTGACCTTGCCGGCGCGCTCAATGGTGCTCAGGCAATCATATTAGCTGTGCCGCACGCACCTTACTTGGAACTTGATCCTGAAAGAATAGTGGAATGGGTGGGCCAGCCATTGGCAGTGGTTGATTGCTTCGGCATATTAGACGATGAAAAAATCCGTCGGTATTTCGAGCTCGGCTGCGAAGTAAAGGCTTTAGGCCGAGGACATATCCAGAGAATAAAAGAAGAAGTGCGAAAAAGCAGTAAAGTAAAATAGAGAAATCGATATAAAGCAAGATGGACATTAAGGACAAACGCATCGCTATTTTGGCACCGGTGGCCTGGCGGACACCTCCGCGGGCATATGGTGCGTGGGAAACCGTCGCCAGTAATATTACAGAAGGGCTGGTAGCCCGTGGATGGAAAAATATAACGCTATTCGCTACAAAAGAATCGGTGACAAGAGCAAAACTAGTAGGTTTTGTAGAGAGAGGCTACGAAGAAGACAAGACACAAATCCCGCTGGTCTCCACGTGTCTGCATATTTCCAAGATGTTGCAACGGGCCGATGAGTTTGACCTTATTCACAGCAATTTCGATTATCTGCCCTTGACCTATCTTCCGTTTATAAAAACACCGATGCTGACCACCATTCACGGCTTTTCCGACCCCGATATACTGCGGGTTTACCACGACCACACAGACACTTACTATGTTTCCATAAGTGATTCCGATAGAGACCCCGGACTGCCTTATCTTGCAACTGTTTACAACGGTATAGACCTTTCCAACCTTACCTTTAGAGACAAGCCGGGGGACAAGCTCGTCCATTACGGGCGAATACACAATGACAAGGGGACACATCTTTCCATTGAAGTTGCGAAAAAATGCGGTATGGATTTGATAATAGCAGGCATAATTCAGGACCAGAACTACTTCGACACCCTTGTCAAACCTCATCTCAATAATTCTTCGATTCAGTACATAGGCCCTGTTAATCCCATCCAGCGTGATGCGCTTCTTAAAGAAGCATACGTGGTCATTCATCTTAATCTGATTCCCGAGCGGTTCGGCCTGGTGATGGCAGAATCCATGGCGGCCGGCGTGCCGGTAATTGCGATGGACTTAGGCTCGTGCCGAGAGGTCATCGCAGATAAGCAGACTGGCTATCTGGTCAACAACGTTGATGAAGCGGTCGAGGCTGTCGGCAAAATTGACCTTATAGACCGCAAGAAGTGCCGGCAACGCGTGGAAGAGAACTTCACCATCGACTGTATGGTCTCAGGCTACGAAAAGGTCTACGAAGAGATATTCAGACGAGAGGCTCAAAAGAGATAAGTAAGTAGGAGATCTCATACCGATTCAAGATAATAATTGCCGATAGGTATTCCAGGGAAGATTTGTTAAGGAGCTGCGGAATTCCAAGACAATTAAGCGTGCAAACCACCCTGACCCCAGAGGAGATGGCAAAGAGTGCCGAGAAAGAATTTAATCCACGAGTACGACAAAGGATTACTTATGGACTTCTGACAGAGGGGTGTTATACTGATACTTGGAGAGTTTGGGAGTCTTATACGAAAACCATATATACATAGTTAGGCGAGTAAGAGAGGAAAGAATGAAAAAAGCCAATTTAATTTTTATATTATTTTTGCTTCATTTTTAC
>CAYGBH010000355.1:0-4741 GCA_964348055.1 uncultured Pirellulales bacterium | reverse complement strand
TTATTCAGCAGCCGGCTGTGACAGTTATGGTTTTCTTTCTTTTAATCACACGAAAGTTGTAGCTTGTTTTGTACTCTGGAGCGGGTTAAAATGTTCGACACTTGATGCTCGATGCTGGATACTTGATGCAAGGAAAAGAAAATACGGCCGAACAATATTATCATCTTCGGCGGGTATCTGGGCGGAAGTATCGCGGTACAATTTGCGAGTAAGGTCTTAATGTAGGGGCGACCCCATGTGGTTGCCCCCACAAAAGTACCTGAAAGAGTGTAAAAGCCGGGCTGTTCCGTATCAGGCTTCTTGACAATTCACAGATTGGAGTTCAGCCGATACAGAATCGGAGGTAAGTGAGTAATTATGGAAAAAGAGCCGATATTTAGATCAAGAGTGTTGAGAAAGCGGGCGGTATTGCTCCTGATTTTCTTTGCGGCTGCGGCTTTTTTGTTAGGGGCGTTCAGCACCGTTTCTGCTCAGACGCATCATGTGTGGGAGAAGGTGGAGATTACGCTGCAGGCAGAGAAGCCGTATAAAAATTCGTATAGAGAAGTGGAGGTCTGGGTCGACCTTAAAGGTCCGGGATTCGAAAAGCGGTGCTATGGATTCTGGGATGGTGACAACGTATTTCGTGTGCGTGTTCTGGCCACCGCCCCCGGAATGTGGAGATGGCGTAGTGGGTCCAACCAATCCGACTCGGGGCTCAACGGCAAGAGAGGAGATTTTACCGCTATCGCATGGTCGCAGGCGGAAAAGGAAGAAAATCCCTGCCGGCGGGGTATGATAAGACCATCGGCAAATGGTCATGCGTTCGAATATGCCGATGGAACGCCTTTTTTTCTTTTGGGCGATACGTGGTGGCCGGTGGCGACTTTTCGGTATCGCTGGTATGACGATGATGAAGAGCGCCCCATTGGTCCGGATGCCGGCATCAAAGATTACCTGAGATTTCGCAGAAAGCAGGAGTTCAACTGCATTGCCATGATTGCGGCGCTTGGGAACTGGGCCAACGACGACAAACCGTCGCGGTTGAAGATGGCCGATGGGACAGTGCTGCGTATGGCGTGGAAGCAGGCCGGGACGCAAAGCGCCAAGGATATGCACGACGAGGACGGCAATCGCGCATTTTTGTTCCCCGGTAAGGTGCCTGGGTATGAGCAGTACTTCCCCGACGTCGAGCGAATTAATCCTGCATATTTTCGCAATATGGATAAGAAGATTGACTATCTGAATTCGCAGGGATTTGTTCCGTTTATTGAAGTCTCGCGGCGGGACATCGGGCAGGCGTGGAAGAAGTACTACCAGTGGCCGGAGTCGTATACCCGTTATATTCAGTATGTCTGGAGTCGTTACCAGGCAAACATCTGTTTGTTCAGTCCGATTCATCTGGATACAACCGGGGCCACCATACCTCCGGAGCAGTGGAACGCCGCGGCCAACAAGGTCATCGAGGAATACGGGCATCCGCCCTTCGGGACGCTGGCCGGTACCAACTCAAACCCTTCAACGTTGCGCAACTTCGGTCATACGGATAAGGCCAAATGGCTTACGTTTCATCAGATAGGCAACAGGCGTACTCACGATTTATATCCTTATCTAACCGAGATATTCAATGCTTTTCCGCCTGTACCAGGTATCAATGGGGAGCCTTATTATGCAGGGATGTTGGACGCGGCCGGCGGGACGGAGAAGTCGGCCCTGTATTGCCGGTCGGCGATGTATGGCAGTGTGTTATCAGGGGGGCTTGGTGGACATATATACGGAGCCGGCGGATGGCAGGGAGGACTCTGGAGCGGGGAGGTTGAAGATGCCTCGCCAACTCCTATCTGGGAGGTCATAAAATGGCGGTCCGCAGACCAGATGCGGCACCTGCGAACCTTCATTCTGTCCGAAGGGAGCAGATACCAACAGCTCATTCCCAGCGCGGACCTGGTTCAGCCGAGCAGGTCGGGTAAGGAAAAATCGTGCCTCGGGTGGGCCTATTGTGCCCAGACTGCAGAGAAGGATTTGTTTCTTTTATACTTCGAGAAGGACTGCCCGCAAGCGAGCTTGTCCGGTGCGCTGCCGAACGCCAAATATAAGGCCCTGTGGTTCAACCCGCGTACCGGTGATTGGATTAGTGCAGGTGTTCTGAGTGCCGATTCTGCAGGCAAAATTGCTTTTCCGAATTTCCCTGACAAATCAGCAAAGTCCAATACTGATTGGGGCCTGAAACTTACTTTGAGAGATATTTGATGAGCATAATCGTGGAGAGCCCGGGGAGTATGAATGTTGTTTAGTTGGACTCCGGAACCCACTTTAGCTTTGCGATTCGGATTCCATCCAGTGCGCCCTGGTTGAGGGCTGCGATATAATACCGGCCTTTGTGATAGATGATTTCCGGTGCTGCAACAGGTAAAGTGCAGACGAAATACCTTTCATCCTGGTTGATTCCGAACATAGCGGGGTCCTTGGAATAGTAGATGCTGGTTTTGGGTTCACCTCTTTTTCTAAAGCCGCCTTTGCTTCGGTTGTACGGGCCATAGGTCTGGGTTTTGAAGAGGTAGAAGTCGCTGGGGCCCAACTTCACCACATGGGGGCACTCCGAGGAGAAGGGATTGGTGCCAGCCTGCCCGCCGAAGGCAGCGACGGACGATTGGCTCCAGGTTTTGAAATCTTTGGTGGTTCGGACATAGGCCATGCCCTGCCGGTTGGGATAGGCGGTGTAGTATGCAAACCACTGTCCGGCGTGTGGCAAAAGCATCACATCACGTGTGTTGTTGCCCGGGCCCTCGGTGAACATACCTGTTTTGCCGTTGTCCTGAATCACGCGTGTGAAGTTTTTGCCGTCCTTGCTGATAGCATGGCAAATGTTCACCCAGTCGCCATAAAACATGTGATACATCTGGCCGACCTTGACTACGTGTGGCGCTTGCAGTCCGCCGGGGGTCTCACCGAATGAAGGGTCGGCCTCCATAGCGATGCCCATCTGTTTCCAGTTGGTGTCGGTAAGCTTCTTTCCTTCCCAGCGGTAAAAGAATCGTGTCTTGCCGTTTTTACCGCCGGCGGTTGTATTGCGGATGCAGGACCATAGCTGCCAGGTTCCATCTGCTGCCTGCCATACGGCGAAGTCGACCGGCTCGGCCCTTTCGGTGGCGTATTTGTGGTCCATCGGGTTGCCTGCCACCTGCCACCACTGGCCGTCAATTTGAGGCATCGGGATTTGCTCTGATTTCTCACTGTCTTGCCCAATCGCAGGTAAGGCAAAGATGTAGATGAATAATATCAATCCGCATTTCATTATTGCGACCTCCAACGCACACTCGAAAGGGTAGCCTTTATGCAGCGATTTCGCAAGAATTTATTTTGGTGGTAACACGGTTATCAACTTTACGCCTCTAAGCGGCTTGTTGGGCAGGCGGGAAAAACTGTTGTCCGAATTAGGGCAAGATGTGAGGGCAGGGGCGATTCGTATAATCACCCCTGCTTATCCGTGCAGACTGTGACATTGTACCGGTGATTAGGTCGAGACTTTACTCTCTGCATCTGCAGCTTTGTTTCTGTCCGAAGGCTGGCTTTGCGGCTGATATTTTCGATATAGCAGGCCGCGAATCAGCCAGGCAAGGCCGATGCCAACAAGGACAATAGCCAATATAGTATTACCGGTGCCGCCTGGACCACCAACCGCCCAGCCAAGTCCGATGATAAGCAGTGCAATGCCGAAAGTGAGGCTCCTTATCCAAAGGGCGCCGTTCTGTCTCTGTTTGGGAGGTTTTAATTCCGATAGCGGTGTGCCTTTTTCGATGGCTGCCAAAATCTGTTTGTGCTCAAGCCGTTTCATAAAATAGTAAACGAGGCCGATGATAAGCACAGGAGATGACATACCCAAGAATATTATCAACACTTCAAGGCCAGATACAATCTCTTCCATTTTCTTCTCCTTTTGATTTTATGGTTGATTACTTTGTTGTATTCTTATCGAGCCGTTGTGGGTGCGAAGGTGCAGCTTGCCCTGGCCCGTACCGATTGTTCCTTTAAGTTTTCTCTTGCTTACCTCTCCGACTACTGTTATGGGCAAGTCGGTTCTGACTGAGCCATTATGGGTCGAGGCTTCGACTGCGGCCGAGAAGTTCGGCGGGGCGGTGAGGTCTATCCCGCCGTTGTGGGTGATTAGCGATACGTTGCAGATAGGTGGGGCTCCCTCGACATAATACACCTTTACGCTGCCGTTGTGTGTTCTAAGCTGTGTATCACCTGAGATTTCTTGACAGTTGATTGAGCCATTATGTGTTCGAAGTTTGGCAATACCGGAAACCTTCTCGGCGGTCACCTTGCCATTGTGTGTTGTTCCGTCAACCTTGCCGGTGATGTTTGTAATCTCAACAGAGCCGTTGTGGGTTTTAAGCTCCAAGCTGGTATGATCCGGGACTTGCACATCCAGGCTTACAGCCACAGATTGGCCCATCCTAAGGATGGTGGGCTTTGCAATTTTGGTGGTCAGCTTGTTGCCCATAGGTTCGAGTGTTATTTTTGTTTTCTCAGCCAATTTTTTGGCGGCTTCTTCGGTTGCTGCGCGGGCTGTGATCGTGGCTGTAAGATTGCAGTCGGCAATATCAGCACCGTAGATTGTGATAGAGCCGTTGTGGGTCTGGGCTGCAAATGTGGACCCAGCTGACAGCGGAGCTGATAGTTGAACGGCTCTTGTGTATTTGGCTAACGAAATAGCGCAACCGCTGAGAATCAACAGTGGGCACAGGCAAAAGCCGAC
>CAYGBH010000354.1:0-4743 GCA_964348055.1 uncultured Pirellulales bacterium | reverse complement strand
CCATCCCATGCCTCGATCGGATCCGGCGACCGTGCGGCCGCTAACCTGCGACGCAGGCCCGGGATTTGCTTGGGTTGCTCGTGGCAGCCGACACATGAAACGGTCTCGCCCGGCATCGCCGTGAACCAGCTTCGCATCAGTTGCACCGCCTTGCCCTGCTTGTCCAGTGGTTGCACGGATAGCGGCGTGTTGGCCGGAACGCTGAATATGGCCGAGCCGTCTTCGTATATGGGTACAGTGCCGAGGATTCGCATGACTTCCCACGGTCCTCCGCAGCCGATTTTATCCGGTCCTGCCATCCCCGGGTACCCAAAATGATAGGCCACAATCCGCAGTCTTGTCACGATGCCCCGCGGAACACCCGTCAGCCCAGGTCCGGCATAGACATCGTGCAGGTAAACGACGGCGTCATCACGCTTCAGGTCCACCCTGTCGGGGATTACAGGAGGCCGGGGCGTTTTGCGCAGCGGAATCGGCTCGAAGAAGTCAAAATTTGGATGCACCTCAATGGGCAGCATATTGTCGAACACATCGACCAGATAAATGCCCCAACCATGTTTTAGCGTTGGGCGGCATGCGACTAAGAAATACTTCTCGCTGAGCGGATAGGGATGCAGGAACTTCGGCCAGGAGTTTTCGGTTAAACTATCGCGGATGATCGGTTTGACAGTTTTACCACGTCCAGGAATCATTTGGACCACGCCATCGGCCTCATGCCAGCCCTTGGTTATATCCAAAAGGGCCAATTCTCCCATTCGTTCGGTATTTCTGCCATGGTAGCCCGACATAATGGCAATGAGTTTACCGGGAGAACCGGAGATTTCACGCGGGAAATAAAGGGCGTTCGGCCAGTAGGAATTGCTGCCATACACCGCCCGCTGGCCGGTGCCGTCAGGATTCATCACCATCAGCGGCCGCAGATACATGTGCATAGGCCCCGTGTAGTCCCAGCGGCTGAAGATCACCTGTCCTGTGCCCAGCACGGCAGGGTGAAGGTCGAGGTCCTGGTCGAAACACAACTGGCGCATGTTGCCGCCGTCGCCGTCCATCAGATAGATACTGCACGCTCGTTCGACGCCATGCCAGCAGGGAACCCCCGTGTACGAGGCGGTCGAGACAAAGACAATCCGTCCATCGGGCAGATAACAGGCGTCAAAATTGTCCACGTCTGGTCCCTCGCGTGATACCTGCCGCAGGCCACTGCCATCTATCTTGACCTCGAAGATTTGCCAACTGTGCTCGCGTGATACCTGCCGCAGGCCTGTCTTGGGCGTGAACTCGAACCCGAAGGTTTGCCGACTGTTTTGCTTGGCCATGGTGAAAAGCAGCC
Source organism: uncultured Pirellulales bacterium (assembly GCA_964348055.1). Classification (GTDB taxonomy): domain Bacteria; phylum Planctomycetota; class Phycisphaerae; order Sedimentisphaerales; family Anaerobacaceae; genus JAUXAL01. The sequence goes on along the minus strand of CAYGBH010000354.1, from coordinate 3,413 downwards.
GGTCGGCGTCGAAATGCAAATCGATTTCGCCGACGAACTCGTCGGCCGGTGGCCGATATAGCGTTTGTAATGTTCCGCCGGGACGAACGGGCCCCAGCACTGCGATCTCGTTGTCGTAGCCGGTGGGGCTGATGCCCGAATTGCACTTGTGGTTGACGGGCAGGCCGAGCTGCCCGCGTTTGCGCTTGAGAAGCAGCAGTTTGTCAAAATCGAGCAGCGGATTGGAGAGCAGTGCATCGTACCGCAGCTTGTTGAGCTCTTTTGTGAGTTTCAACAAGGCGGCCTTTGCAGAATTATCGCCCTGGTCAAAAGAGCTGAGGACAACTTTGCTTGAGTTTTTCAGGCTATTCAAACGCTCTAAATACTCTTGTCCTTTTGGATACCTTTGGCCGAATGTGTCGATTAGGTCTGTGATGGCCAGGCGGAGGGATTCAAAATCGAAACTGCGCACGCGTCGTACCGCTTCTTGCCCCCTGCGAGCGGACGGCTGTGCCGATATATTGGTCATCTGGCTCGCAAATGTCAGCGAAGAATTCGTTCCTAAAACGAGCAAAATAAGATTACTGTATAAAAAGCCTTTAAGACACTTGCTTCTAAAGTTAATGTTTCTTATTTTCATTGTTATATGCCCCATTTTTGCACGATTGTGTGCTATCTCGCGAGGTATTTTGAGAGCATTATCTGATGCCCGACAAACTACAACACACCTCCGGGACATAAAATATTATAGTGTTTTTTGGCAGATTGTACACTCAAATTATTCACTCACCGACATCAGACTATTATCTAGATTGATTTTTCTCCGCCAGCCAAAATTGATGCTCCTTTTTGTGTGAACTCAGCTGACCTATTCATGCAATAATCTCATTTGCGGTTACTTGTTTGTGTGTGCATTTAATTATCTTCACTAAGCCTCTTGCAGAATTCAATTCAAGAAGACAATCTTTTTTGATACCCTATTGAGTGATAGATAACGCTCATAAAAACAAGGGCCTATACTAAAACAATCAGTATAGGCCCCAAAATTGCACAAACTAATCAACCAAGTACTAATTAGTGCTATATATATTCCATTTATGGAGCTGGCCCTAATCGCTGGCGGGCCGCTCATTTGTCATTATCTCAACGTGGGCATAGTCAGCCATGCAATTAATCTCGTTTCACCAGCGAAGCAATTCATCTGGGCAGATACAGCCGAATATCGTCAAAGTACATCAGACCCGAGCCACCAGGCTGTGGATTGTCCGCGCCGCCAAAGCCAATAGCCAGCTTGCTGACATCGGTCAGGGCAACGCCCTGATCACTGTAGTCCGTTAGAGGAATATTCCATTCCGTCCAGTCGCATATCAGCACTGCATCAGGATTGTCGTTGTACACTGTCGCTGCCGTGCCGCTGCCATCTCCCACAGTTACATACATCGACTCAGGCTTATTACTGAGTATTCCGATGTCCTGGTCGGTCCACTGAGGGCCAACACTGGTATCAGGGAAGCTGACGTTGGAGAACTTGGCCTCACATACTGTATCAATGTCATGGCTGGTCACCGCTAAACCTATGTACACAGGCATTTTCATGCTGATTGCGCCCATACCCAACAGCGTCCATGTGCTGCCGTCCGCCGAATAAAAAGCCTTGACAAATCCACCTGCAGAACGCTCCATTTTCACCCACTGAGGGGCTGTAACGCCCTCAGCGAAATTCCTATCTGTGTCGTTGCCGGCCTTGTTACGAAACTGGAAGCGGACCCCGTTTTCAGGAGTAATGAACACCGCCACATTGGCCGAGTCCGGCTCAAGCGTATCACGAATCATCACGCCGGCCTTGGCCCACGGGTCCGTGTTCTCCAGGCTCTCGACTTTGGCCATAATCGCCCCGGCGCCCGAGAGCTCTTTGTAGGCGAAGTGGAATTCGTCAGCATCGTCCCAGATATCTGTGCCCAAGGCGGTCATCGTGTAGAGCCCAGGCGGCGACTCTACGAAGCTGCCGGCATATGCTGGATAGCCCCTGAACCACAGCGACAGTGCTGCAACGCCTTCTATGGTCCAATCCTGTGTGGGACTAAACGTACGCTGGGCTTCTGAATAATTTGCCGTACCGGAGTTGTCGTAGAACAGCGGCATCGACTGCTTGCCGCCGTGAACGATAGTCTGCTCGCAAAAAGGAAGCTCAGCATAACCAACGATAGCCCCGTTTTCCGGCTGCTCGAGTCCGTCCATCCACGTCTTAAATATTCTGTTGCTGTTGGGATCACTGGGGTCAAGGTCGTTGTAGGACTCTAAATCGTCCACGATAAAATAGTTGATAATCTGAAAGCTCCAGACATTGCCTTTCCATGGACTATTCGGGTTCAGATCATTGAACTCGTCGACCCGCCAGTAATACGTCTGGCCGTATTCGAGAAGGCCGGGTGGATCATAAGTAGTTTCGGTCTGGTTTTGACTCACCAGAACACCGTTCGGGTCATTGCCTCTGCTGGCGTCGTTGACGTCATCGAAAACCGTTCCGAAGTACACATCATGCGTATCAGAGTGCTCTCCCGCTATCCAGCTAAGAACCGTGTCTTGTGGCACTTCTATTGCCTCATCAGCAGGTTCCGGCAGAAGAGCCACGGCAAGATTCACGTCTTCACCGCTGACCATAAGAAGCCGAATCTCGTCTCTCGTCATCGCATAGTCGTAAACGCGGACATCGTCGAGTGACCCGCGGAAAGTCCTGCCCCTATCAGGGTGGCTAGCCCCGATATAGACCTTGGCATCGACACCCGTACCTATTGAAAATAGTTGGGGGCCCACCTCATCGACGCCGTTGAGATAGACTCTGGCATTGGTTCCGTCAAACGTCGCTGCCACGTGAACCCATTCATTTTCGGGCATAATGGCGAAAGGGGGACAACACTCCTCGCCAGGAAGGTTTACATTGCCCTCATACGAAACAATCACTCTGTCAGTATTCTCGGGATTCGCATGGCCTCCCTGCAACTCGACCTGGAACATCATAGTATCTGGGCCCCATGAGTTCGTCTTGGTAAAGAAATGCTGATGAACTCGCGTTCCATCCCAGAGCGCCCAGAGGGCAACGGTAAATTGCCCCGTACCATTTGTAGGGTCGAAGGTTCCACAGTCAATTCTCTGCAATGCGCCTGGGCCAAACGCCAGTGCGCCGCCAAAGCCTTCCGGGCCGGACACCCATTCCGGCGTTCCAAGCAGCGTACCATCGTGGCCATTGCCGGAACTGTCATAGGCTATGTCGCCGGAACCTTCTCCAAACTTCCACCAGGCGACGAGTTCTGCCTGAGCTGCGCTCGTCAGAACCATGCCGAGCACCAAAACAAAAAGAACCAAACAAATCAATTTCTTAGACATAATAATCCTCCTTCGCAAAAAGTTAACATTGGCTGCGGTTTGGCTAAACA
>CAYGBH010000353.1:0-4744 GCA_964348055.1 uncultured Pirellulales bacterium | reverse complement strand
AACACCCTGTGCTTGGGTGATAATCCTTCCACATACGCACCTGGTCTCCACGTTAGTGCCACTTCCTTCGACACACCTTTGGCGCCATCACCCGGCCTGGGGCTGCCAGCCAGCGCCGGCGGCCCGGTCAGACCCAGCGCATAGGTAATCGCCGATTCTAACAGTGCGTAAGCATTCTCATTAAACACAGGCTGGCAAAACAAATGAAAGCCGAAACAAACACGGATGTCCGCTGCAACCTGAGGACTGCCGTCTGCCGGAGCTACAGGCAGAGCAGCTCCCTTTTCGTACACAAAAATAATATCGTAGGTCACACCGTCTTCTAAGGTGGCTGTCGCAATGACCGTGGCCTCATCCCCTGCTACGCCCCTGCCAGGCTGGCAATGGCCGAGAACACTGGTAAGGTCAGTGAGAACGGCCACGGTTCCCCTGAGGCCTGCGGCCAGATAGTGTCCAGGATTAACGATCTCTACGTCTACAGTGACCGCATTGTCGTCTGAGTCGTCTCCGCTACCGTATGTCAAACCCATTTCATCCCAAGCCCACGGCTCGCCAACGACCATCGGAACTTCCATTTCTGTGATTTCAGTGTTAATGTTGGAGGAACCGCACGATTCCCCAATAAAGACCAGGTCCGCCGCAGCAGCGGCAGCCTCAGTAGTTGCTTCATCTTCATTGTCATCAAGATACGTTACCGTGTGTCCAAGGCCTTCCATGAAGGCTTTGAGGGCATCGTCCCCTATCATGTGACCGGCAGCCACGTCCATCGAGGAGAGAAACAAAATATTGGCCCCCATGGTTGCAGTAGCTGAAAGACTAAGTACTGCCACCAGACAAAGTAAAGATATTACAAATTTTCTCTCCAACATAATTTTTTCCTCCAAATAAAGTTTCCTGTCCCCACACTAAGAATTCTCTCAAAAGAAACAATACTATAGAAACAGACATAAATCAATTTGGGACATAATAAAATTCCTTCAAACCACCGATAAAACTCCCCCCTTAACTAAATTTCGTGCCTGCCCGGAACAATTCCTATAGGACTTTGCTTTACCTCCTTCTTTGGGTTCGTGTCCCCTTGCAAAAGTCCAATCCGTTCTCAGTAGTAGCCCTGCTACGAAGAACGAATATTAGCGGTTGATTGAAATGCGAAGTTCTTCACTTCTCCTGTACCTAAAGGCTATAAAGATTCCACGGGGTCAGAAGACGAAAAACCCTACATTTCTCCAATACTATTTATACCAATTTAGCTATTTCACTTCAAGGTCAAATTTCCAATATTTTTTGTAGGGGCAATCCTTCGTAGGTGCCCCTGAGGGCAGGCACATGGGCCTGTCCCCTGGGATAAGATTGTACAACAAAGCGTAACTGTCTTATTTGCAAAATCTTATAAGCATTTGCGGAGCAAAAAATATCCCTGACTCCTACTGCCGGAGCTTTTTTCCTAATCCCGCAATTAATGACCCAACCCCTGCAAAACATACCCGACAACCAGTCAGTGATAGGGCGACCACGCAGGGCGGCTCCTACTATACCACAGCTTTACACCTTATCCACAGGTCCAAATTTCCGGGAGGATTACACCAAGACTAAAGTAGTCTGTGATTAAGGCCGATTAATTTAATTTGAGAAGAATAGGCCTTGGGCCCAAAGACTCTGAATCCGACCCCCGCTCTTGTCTTCGACAAAAAGACGCGGGGGAAACTGATGAATTATTACAAAGAGCGAAAAATGTATGAAATTCCGGACCATCCTGCAAACATTGCTACTATTAAGCGAAGCGCAACCATCAAAGAGGCAGCGGTCGAGATGTTAACTCATAAAGTTGGCTGTCTTGTCGTAAATGATGAGGATGGGAAACTTGTAGGGATCGTGACAGAGCGAGATATTGTTAACCAGGCGATTATTTCTTCAAAAGGCTTTGATGAAACCACCATAGCCGAGATTATGACAAAACAAGTTATTTCGTGTTCTCCCGGTATTTCGACCAGCGAAGCACGAGAGATAATGAGCACCAATAGGATTCGCCACTTACCCATGGTCGATAACGGAATTGTGGTGGGGATGCTCTCGGCACGCGATGTTATGGGTCAGCAACTTCTTGAAGATCGAGCTGTGGCAGAAGAAGTTACGATGCTTTCGAATTGCCTGAAAAGCATCGATTTAGATGAAGTAGCCAATATAGTTACCAGCGAGGTGTCTAAGCTCTTCCAGGCCCAAAGGTCTGTCCTGCACATTCACAAGGATGGGCATACAACAAAAAACCTCGCGTTAGTTAGCTCCAAAGAATGTTTATGCCCAAGAGAACATCCGAAGCGTCCAGAGGATGCCGGCGATTTATCTGATAAAGGCGGATTTTACTATGACAGCATACCCCACCGGTGCGAAAAGCTGGGAGCACAATCGCCGCGTTTGGTCATCCCGCTTAGTGTCTGTGGTCCGAAAGAGTCCCCATCCGGCAAGAGCAAACAAGTGACCGCCTGTTTGTGCATGTGTGGCTTGGCCACTTCAGTCGCTGCAAACAAGGAACTGACTTCCTATAAGGCTAAATTAGTCAGAGAAATCCTGAACTCACATCTGACCAATGCAAGACTATATCAGGAGGCAAGGTTAACGTCGCTCACCGATGCCCTGACTGGAGTAGGCTCAAGGAAGTTCCTCGAGGACAGACTGGAAGCCGAATGCGCCCGTACCAGACGGTACCAGCGCCCATTCTCCGTGGCAATCATAGATTTGGACAATTTCAAAACAATCAATGATCTGCTGGGTCATGCCAGCGGGGACGATGTGCTGAAGAAGTTCGCTGAGTGCATGAAAAGTCAGAAAAGGGACGCCGATGCACTTGCCCGCTATGGCGGTGACGAATTTGTCATACTAATGCCGGAAACCAAAGCTAAGGACGCTCTGGCATTGCTGGAAAGGCTTCGCACCAAAGTGCAGAAAATCAAGCCGGCAGAGGACCTGCCGGTCACAATCAGTTGCGGGATAGCACAAAGCCTGTCCAACCGCCCCGATTCTTCTGGTGAAGCGATGCGAAGAGCAGACATGGCTCTTTACGAAGCCAAAAACGCCGGCCGGAATTGCGCTAAAATCTGGGACAAGAGTATGTCAAAGCTTTTGAAAGCGGGCGATATCGAAGTTGAGAAAATTAAGAAGCTCAAAAGACGTATTAACGGCCTATCAGAACAAGCAGAAAAGATGTTTATTCAGAGCATATGGGGATTGGTTCAGGCGCTCGAAGCTAAAGACTCTTATGCCAAGAAACATTCTGAAAACGTAATGTATTATTCACTCGGCATTGCTGAGACAATGAAAATCACCCCGAAGCAGATAGAGACCATTGGCCGCGCTGCTATGCTTCATGACATCGGAAGGATTGGGATACCCGACGCAATTCTGTCCAAACCAGATAAGCTAACGCCCCGTGAACGTACCGTGATTGAACAGCATCCACTTATAGCCGTCCGTATCCTTGAAAACATGACCTTTCTGGAACGAGAGATAGCTATAGTTCGACATCATCATGAAAAATGGAATGGTCAAGGCTATCCGGACGGTCTGTCGAAGACTTCGATACCACTCGGCGCTCGCATCATGGCTGTAGCAGATACATTCGATGGGCTTACCTCAGACCGATCTTACCACAATTCACGGTCTCTTGCCGAAGCAATGAAAATCTTGGTTGATTCATCCGGATACGAATTAGATCCCGAAGCTGTTAAAGCTATGGTCTCCTGGGTGGAGAAAGTTCGCAGTGAGCTGGGCAGGGCAGACCAACTCACGCCAGAGGATTTGCTGGATTCGCAAAAGCACGTGGACCGTAGCTTTATAGCCCCACCTTCTTATGATGTGACCACCAGCGCGCCGGCGCTGAGCCCGGCGCAGACTGGCAGCTCTACAACCTAACAATCAATTTGCGACCTGTCCGGGCATGGGGACGATAGCCGGTTAATCTAAAATACTTATAAAAACAAACGGGGCCTATACCAAATCGAGCAGTATAGGTCCCGTGGTTTTGCTTCGCTCACAACGACAAAGAGACGCCTTATATCAACGCTACTTACGGCTGAGGCCATAGCTGCTCATCGAGCCAGCCATCTATCAGGACAGCAAAGTCCCTGAAGTTCACCGACTTGGAGCCGGGTGGCTCCGCATCATACATATTAGCAGCCGAGGACACCGGAATATACAACTCGCCGTCGCCAGGGGTCTCATCAGCCAGGTACGCGATCTCGGCCTGCGACAGAGCACGGCTGTAGATACGCACATCGTCCAGCTCACCGTCAAAGTAACCGGTCCGATTTGGTCTGCCGTTGAACTCAGTCGCCTCCGAGCCGATTCCCAGGAAACCGTAGCGCGTATCTCCGGTTCCGAAAGTCGGTCCACCGAAAGCCGGTGTCTCCGCACTACCATCGATGTAGATAGTCAGCGTGCCGTTGTCAAACACTCCCGCCACATGGTGCCACTGCCCGTCATCGACGCGCCCACTACTGCCATAATCGACCTGCCCCGCACCTGTCATCAATGACCAACCTACCAGACCAGTACCGCCGGCCTCGCCAGCAATCTGCAGCCGCCAGTACTCATTGCGGTCAAATGAAGCAATGTGCTGGTTGGCGCCACTGCTGGTGCGAATCCAGGCGCAGACGCTGACTTGCGCATATTGGGTTCCGGCGTACTGCAGGTTTTGAATGGCCACGTAGTCGTCGAAACCATCGAGGCGGATTGCCTGGTCAAACTTGCC
>CAYGBH010000352.1:351-4748 GCA_964348055.1 uncultured Pirellulales bacterium | reverse complement strand
GTATAATGTATTATTCTCTACGACATTTGAAGGTGCCCAGTGCAAGAAAATGCCCGCCATGTGAGAGTTTATAACAGTATTATTTTCAATAATTCGATTATTGCCTTCTACATCAACATAGATGCCGGCCGCGGTGCCGCCGGAGTATTTCTCGATGGTTACCGGCAACCCCTTGTCATGATTCCGATCCATCGTCTGGCACCCGATCACATCGACAATGATATTGTGGTGGATATGGTCCTTTTCGGGGACATCCGAAAAACGGGGGGTGTATATGCCGCCTCCATCAGACACCGAAAGGCACGTGTTGGTGATGTAATTGTAGGACACATCCCGCCCCAATGTGTCTCCATAGAGATAGAGACTCGTGTATCCTGTGCGGTCTATCCGGTTGTTAAACACCTTGGTATACGGACCGCTTATATAGATTCCTTCGCCTCTGCCGTTCATCAGATCGCCACCGAAGTGTTCGGTTCCGGTTGCATAGACGTAGTTGCCTTCGATATTGTTATAGGAGGAGGTGCGGTGCACGCCGATACCACAACTACATGAGTATTTGACCGTATTGTTGAGAATCTGATTGTTGTCGCATGTTCCGCCGTGGCCCTGCAAATAGATGCCAAATCCATAGGCGTGTTCAACCGTGTTATCCTCAATCGTCATGCCGTTCGCTCTGTATAACCAGATGCCGTACGTGTATGCGTTCTGCATCGCCAACCCTCGCACCTCGTTTGACAAAACACCGCTGTATGTTCGCATGCAGTACTTTCGGTAAGTTACTTCGATATTTTCCGGAGTTTCTTCTTTTGGCCATATAAAAAGCCTCTTCAGAGACGGGTCGTATGCCCATTCGCCTTGCTCATTGATTTCGCCGACAATATTTGTGATGAAGTATCCAAACCTCGTTAAGATATCAGACCTGGGATTGGTTGCAAGGGTAATAGTATGTCCGGAATAATCGACGATATCGATTTGGTTAGGCTGCCATACCTGGGTCTTTATGTGGCATACGGAACCGGTAAAATATCCATCCGGCTTGGATAAAGAGCTGTCGGAAAAAACCGTCCTGGGGTCCAAAACACTTGTTGGATAGCTCCATCCCCTATCCGGATATCGCGAGCGATCGAGCAGTTCCCCATTTTGAAAGACCTGTCTGATCGCAAATGCACTATCGGGGTGGGATTGCATCAGGGCTGCCACATCCGCAACGTAAATGTGCTCCCAGTATGGATTCCCGGCACAATCACCGGGGCCGGTGCACTTCTGCCAGTCTATCACGGGTTCTGCGGCGTTAATTATTACCTTGCCTTCGTCTCCGGGATAAGCCCGAATCCTTATTGGGTCAGCCTGTGTTCCGCTCCTGCGCAGGTTCACCGTTTCTCTGTAGGTCCCGGCCTTTATTAGCAGAGTATCCCCCGGTTGTAGCGATTGCACGCCCCTTCCAATTGTCTTCCATGGCCGAACTTCGGTTCCTGGATTGCCGTCATTGGCGACGCGATTGCCCGCATCAACATAATACGCTGCAGCCCAGAATGCGTCCGCTGGCATGGTAGTGAAGCTCCAGATGTCACCTTTGTATGTCACGGCGCCGTCGAATTCATCTACGCGCCAGTAATACGTCTTGTCGAATTCAAGAGCGCCAGGGTAATACCGGCTCAGCGTCTGAGGCGTCCCCCCCACAGCATCTTCCACGGCCTTAGGATCATCGCCGAAGTACACCGTGTGCATCGCGGCGCCGAGACCGGTCGCCCACGTGAGGGTTACGTCCGTGGCCACGAATTTGGCGCCGTCAACCGGGACAGGATTATATGCCTTGCTGGAGGGAATGAAGAAGCTCCAGACCGTGCCTCTATGTTTGGTCACACCGTCGGTTTCCACTTCATCAATGCGCCAGTAATATGTCGTACCCGGAACGAGACCTTCCGGATATGGGAATCCAGGAAGACCGACAACAAGAAATGTCGAGGTCTGATTGCCCTGGAAAGTGCCGCCGGTACCGTCGGTGACGTCTGTGAAGCTCTCCCCAAAGTACACGTCGTGCGAGTCGGCCGTGGAAGCCGAGACCCAGCTCAGTTCGGCCCACGTGTCGGGGTGCATAGCGCCGTCCTCGGGTTCGGGACTCATGGCGGTCACCGGCTGTCCGATAGTCACATTGTCGAATGTGTACGTACGCACCTCACCCGCCCTGTGTGAGGTGACAAAAAGACCTGCGAAAACGTCGGCGGCCATCGGAATGATGATGGGATTCGACGTCGGGTTCGCACCAACGCCATGGGGCTGTTGCACCCAGTCGACGCCGTTGGCCGAGGAGTAGGCCGTGATTGTATCCCCTTCTCGCTTGAGCCTCACCCAGTATGGCGCCACCGCCGTGGGGTTGCCGTGCGCACTGTACGAGCGGCCGCCGGTGCTCTGCCGGTTCTGGAAGGCCAGGCCTCCCCCCTCGCCGCCGGTTATTGCCATCAGCGCGTGCTTGGAATCCGGGGCGAGTGTCTCGCGAATCATCACCCCGCCCTTGGACCACATGTCTGAACCGGTGCCAGGGCTGACGACTCGCGCTGTGATCTCACCGTCGGTGGAGAGGGGCAGGTAGACAAAATGAAAGGCGTCCGAACTGCCCCAGATATCTGCGCCGTCGCCGCTTACGGTCCACGTGCCGCCAGCCTCATTGGCACCGCCGCCGGTCGTACCAATGTCCCGGCTCGACCATCCGGCAGGTATCTCAGCCGAGGCATGGCTGGCTAAAATCACACCCAGCACCAAAACAAAAGAAACCAAATAAATCAGTTTTTTACAAATAATCGTCCTCCTTCAGGTAGGCCGAATGAAAAAACTTCCCCTTTCGTCAAATTCCTTGGCTGCCCCGGTCAATTTCCTTCAATTTCACCATACCTTCTTCCTTAGGTTCCCAAAACGCTCTTTATCGCGTTTGGGGTCCTCTTTAAAAGCTGAATATAAGCGGTTAATTGAAATGCAAAAATCTCTACTCTGCGCCACAATAGCTCCTCCTTTAATCGTCTTCGGCCTTGTTATCTGTGTGCTATGCGCAAGCCATTACTGAGCAGCATAAATCTAAGATCTCTCGCGTCGTCACTCGCTAATAACAAGTCTACACTATTTGAGCGGGATAGTCAAGAAAGAATTCATATCTCGTATTTCGATATTTCGCCACGAAAGACCCCAAATCCCAAACGCGAAACAGTCTTATGTGCAATCGACCGATCTTGGCGTTCGGCATTCTCACGCAGTAAAGTTCTCAGGTCAATAGAACGTGATTGGCACTACGTAACCAGCGACGAGTATGAAAAGCTAATGGCTTGCTCACCCTTAAAACTTAAGCTGCTTATAGCCTTATGCCGCCTAGCCGCTTTGAGACGCGGGGAAGCCCTGAATCTCGAATGGTCTGATGTTGACTGGGAGAACAACCGTATCCGAATCATTGCTGACGAAGAATGGCAGCCCAAGGACAAAGATAAGCGAATGGTGCCAATATGCCCGGAACTCCAAGCCCTTCTTCTGGAGGCTTATAATGCTGCCGAGACAGGCAGCGAAAAGGTCGTCAGCGGCGTTAATGTCAATAATCTCTGGCGTGACTTCCAGGTTCTGTTTAGAAGGTCGGATGTGAAGAAATACAGCAAACCCTTTCATACTTTGCGTAAAAGCTGCATTACCCATTGGGCTGTGAGCTACCCGGCTCACGTTGTGAAGGAATGGGCAGACCATTCAAGCTTGGAAACAACCGACCGATACTATTTGCAAGTGCCGGAATCGGAATACAACCGTGCTGCAACGAACAAATTCTGGCCAGAAACTACACGAGCAAGTTACATGTACGCTGCCCAACGGAAAGCAATCGTCAAATGAAACAATAGCCAATTTGTCGGGGCGAAATAAAAAGTGGTAGAAACCCTCTCCTCCTAGGTCGGGGGCTTTCTTATTACACCCGAACATGGCTTAGCCTACCTCAGATACCCTTCGGCTTGAGTTCGGCCATTGTAGCAGGCTAAAACCCCTCTGAGGGCAGGTCTACAGAAAATCCTGAGCTGGTCTACCCCCTTTTTTGTCCAAGACTTCCCGAAAATCCGTTTGGCCTCCAAGATGGGGGGGCGCTGCTGGTTGTTGGGTTTCTGTTGCGCAGATTTTCCTTGAAGCGAAGTGGCTAAGTTGGTATAAAATAGTATTGGAGAAATGTGAGGATTTTCGTCTTCCGACCTTGTGGAATCTTTGTAGTTTTTTGATAGAGGCCGAGTTATTATGTGAGGCACAGAGTAGGCCCGGAGGATTTTTGCCGCAGAATCGAGATTTTGATATTTCCACATATGTCTTTGGAAGAAGGAGGTAGAGTCGAGTCCAAAAAGTTATATTGATTAAGGATGTTCTTAGAGGGGCAAGTTCTTAGC
>CAYGBH010000352.1:0-341 GCA_964348055.1 uncultured Pirellulales bacterium | reverse complement strand
GTTGATGCTTTGGTGTGCGGCTGGAGCGAAATAACCTATCAGTTTTCAGTTAAAATTAGGAGGAAAAAAAATGAATCAGACACGCATACACCAACTCGTACTAAGCATCACGCTTGTGATAGGCATGATTTTGACTTCATCTGCCTATTCAAAGGAAGTCGAAAACCTGTTAATGGACGGCGGTTTTGAGGAGCCTGTGTTGGGATGGGGTCTTGCCAGACGTGCGCCGGCAGCGGCAACCTTGACGATTGACACAAATGAGAAAAGAGTCGGCCAGGCGTCAGCTCGGATTGAGATTACAAACGTTGGCGACGGTACATCGAACCATAACTTGACGCTCG
>CAYGBH010000351.1:0-4764 GCA_964348055.1 uncultured Pirellulales bacterium | reverse complement strand
GATTACATCAAGCAGTTCACTATCCGGGTACCTGAGAATCTGGACAAGATTGAACGCGCCGAGAAGTATCATCGGGAGAATGTGCCCAATAGTCCGCAGATAGTTTACGACACACTGGAGGCAACACGAAGACGTTTGAATGAAGCCCGCGACAAACACGGCGATTACATCGCACCGTTTGATTTAACAGCCGGGTAGCAGGGGCGGTTTGCGAACCGTCCCTGCTTTTTGCTGAAGCCTAAAAGGAAAGGCAGATTGATGCGAAAAACGCGCTTAAATCGAGTCCTCCACTGGCAGATTAAATTATTGCTCCTGATATTTTCGGCTCTGCTTACAGCCACAACAATCTCAGAAGGAAAATCCAATTCCAACATCATAGAGCGCTGGGGGATTTTCGAGCTGGCGCTGAAGGGGCCCGAGGGCGGTAATCCATTTGTCGATGTGAAATTGAGTGCTGAGTTTAAGCAGCGCCGCCGGGTTTTTAAGCCGGAAGGCTTCTACGACGGAGACGGTGTGTACCGCATCCGTTTTATGCCGGATAAGCCGGGCCGGTGGACATACATCACAAAGTGTAATCGCAGGGAACTTGACGGTAAGAAAGGCAGGTTTACCTGCACAGAACCGTCGCCGGGCAATCACGGGCCCATTCGTGTGCACAAAACCTGGCACTTTGCATACGCCGAAGGCACGTCTTACTTTCAAGTCGGCACGACCTGCTACGCCTGGGTCCATCAGGGCAGCGCGATGGAAGAACAAACGCTGGCCACACTCAAAGATGCACCCTTCAATAAGATGCGAATGTGTGTGTTTCCCAAGAGCTATGCCTACAACAAGAATGAGCCTGAGTTCTATCCGTATGAGGGCAAACCGTTGAAAGACTGGGACTTTAAGAGGTTTAATCCGGAATTTTGGCGGCACTTCGAGCAGCGGGTGACGGACCTGCAAAAGCTCGGTATCGAAGCGGACATCATCATCTTCCATCCTTACGACCGGTGGGGATTCAAGAGCATGGGGCACGAGAACAATAAGTTCTATTTGAGGTATATGGTGGCGAGGCTGGCAGCTTACCGCAATATTTGGTGGTCGTTCGCCAATGAGTATGACCTTCTGAAATGGCCGATGGAGCATTGGGACGAGTATATGAAGCTGGTACAGGATATAGACCCTTACAACCGGCTTCGTGGTATCCACAACTGCCGCGGCTTCTACGACCACAACAAGCCCTGGGTTACCCACGCCAGCATACAGAGCTCGGACCTTGCAAAAGGCAGACAATGGCGGGACAAATACAAAAAACCAATTGTATACGATGAATGCAAATACGAAGGCAACATCCGGCAGAGCTGGGGGAAAATCACCGCCCAGGAGCTCGTCCACAGATTCTGGCTGGGGACCATCGGCGGCTGTTACGTCGGACACGGCGAGACTTATCAGCACCCCAAGGACCTGCTCTGGTGGTCAAAAGGCGGTGTGCTGCGGGGGCAAAGTCCGGCAAGAATAGCTTTCCTGAAAGAAATCATGGAGCCGACGCCGTTTGACGAAATGACCCCTTCCGAACTTCCCTCCGGGAACTATTTACTTTCGAAAGAAAAAGAGCTTTATTTTGTCTACTTCACCAAGCCGACAGAGATAAGTTTGAAGCTGTCAGGTTCAAGGCCATACAAGGCCGATGGTATCGATACTTGGAATATGACCGTTAATTCACTGGGAAGCGCTTCTCCCGGTAAGTTCAGCTTTACTCCGCCGAAGGCCAACTACGTACTTCGTCTATCTGTCTACGGCCCCGGCGGGCATTGAGTTTTGTCCCGCCCGGCGCTGGGCGGGGTTCGAGAAAGGATAGCTTATATGAAAAAGAAAACCGTTCGGACCGGTATTGTCGGCGCAGGCTTTGCAGCAACATTTCACTTTGAATGTCTAAAAAGAGTCCACAGCACCAATGTCGAAATAGCCGGCGTATTCGCCATCGACACCGAGCAGGCTGCCTCGTATGCGAAGGAGCGAGGGATTCGCGCTTACGACAGTCTTCAAGAGCTTATCGATAAAGCCGATGTCATCCACGTCTGCACACCGCCGGTGGCTCACGAACCGATTGCGATTGCGGCCCTGAAGCAGGACAAATTCGCCATCGTGGAAAAGCCGCTCACGGGCTATTTCGGCCCCCCTGCCTCTTGCCAGAAGCAAGAAGGGGGGGAAGATTTTAACGGAGACAGATTCCCGAAGCAAGATGCCCTCGACCACGCTCTGGCAAGTATCGAGCGGATGCTTGAGGCGGAAAAGAAAAGCAAGGGACAAATACTTTACGCCGAGAACTGGATCTATGCGCCTTCGATTCAGAAGGAGCGCCAGATTATCGAAAAGACCGGCGCCCAGATACTCTGGATGCACGGCGAAGAGTCACACTCGGGCTCGCACGCATATACGTACGCCTTCTGGAAGTTCTCCGGCGGCGGTGTAATGATAGGCAAGGGCTGCCACCCGCTGACGGCGGCTCTTTATCTAAAGCGCATCGAAGGAACCGTCCGCAACGGCAAGCCGATTCAACCCAAATCGGTTTCGGCCCGTACACACGCGCTGACTCGGCTGAAGAACTTCGAGGACAAAGGGCATATCCGATGTGATTACCACGATATCGATGACTTTTCTCTGATGCACGTCGTCTTCGAAGACGGCACTATCGCGGACATCTTTGCTTCCGACATTGTTTTGGGCGGCATCCACAACTGGCTCGAGGTCGCAGCGAACAACCACCGGACGATTTGCAATATCAATCCAAACACGGCGATGCAAACGTATAATCCGGTGGATGCATATTTTGTCGATGTATATGTAGTGGAAAAGATCGGCACCAAACAGGGCTGGTCGAATCCATCGCCGGATGAGGACTGGTTCACAGGTTACCCGCAGGAAACCGAGGCATTCTACCGAACCATCGCGTACGGCGACCCGCTGGAAAGTAACAGCAACCTGGCAGCGGATGCTATCTCGACTATTTATAGCGCCTACGTTTCCGCGGAAAAAGGCGGGGCTGAAGTCGCCGTCAAAACATTCTAAGCTAACGAATGTAGAATTGAGAATTGAAAAGTTTTGTTTCTAAATCCTACATTCCTGGATAAGCGAGTAGTTATGGAATTTCTTGGATTACACTACGCGATATGGATTGTACTGGTATTGTATTTCGTCGGAATGCTCCTGATGGGCTGGTGGAGCAAACGTGGCATTGCCAGCCAGGAGGGCTACCTGCTGGGCAATCGGCAGTTCGGATGGCCTATGATGGTGATGCACGCCTTCGGTGCCGGCACCCACCCGGGCAACGTGGCTGGCGTAATGAGCCAGACCGTTGTAAGCGGAGCAGCCGGCATCTGGGTCTCGTGGATGTGGTTATTTGGTACACCTTTTTACTGGATTATCGCGCCGATAGTCCGGCGGATGCGTTGCCTGACTATGGCCGATTACTTCCAGCAGCGCTTTGGCAAGTCCGCCAGCATACTATACATTATCGTCGCGGCGGTGGGGATGGTTGTTTTCTTAGCGGGTGTTCTGCTGGCGACAACCCGCACCGTGCAGGGCATGATGGGCAAAGCCCTGACAGACGGAAGCGAGATTTGGTTCTTTGGAATCCTGCTCGTTACGACGGTGGTATTTATAATCTACAGCTACTGGGGCGGGATAATTGCGGCGATACGTACCGATATGATTCAGGGCCTGATGATTATCGCCTTGTCGTTCATTGCTATTCCGGCGGCACTTCGGCTCGAAGAGGTCGGCGGCCTGGCCGGTATGCGCGCCACACTGGGGATACAGGAAGCGTATTACCTGCGTTTGTTCGACCCAAAGGAATTTAGACTGCTGACGGTGCTTTTATTGTGCGTCAATGCGCCATTAACGATGCTGGCTTTCCCGCACCTGATGAGCGTCTGTGCAGCAGGCAAGACCGAATGGGAAGGGCGGGTCGGCTTTACCTATGGCAATATACTCAAGCGTGTGTGCACAATCGGCTGGTGCGTGCTAGGATTGTGCTGGCTGGTATATCTTATCAACACAAGTTCGGCAATCCATAAGGATGCCGCCTTCGGTGATTCAATTCGTGTGCTGTTGTCGCCCGCGCTTCAGGGCGTGATGCTGGCATGCGTGATGGCCGCGGCGATGTCCTCAGGCGATGCCGTTCAGGTCACCGTGGCGGGACTTTTCTCTCAAAATATCTATCGTGTTTACTTCAATCCAGAGGCCGATGAAAAGCAGCTGGTGCGTGTAACCCGAATCATTGGGATTGTCATCGCCCTTTTGGCGTTAGTGGTCGCAATTTTGATGCGCAAGGACCTTGTCAAGGCCATCCTCGACTATTTTAATATCCTGAGCGTTGTGGGTATTTCCACGGCCATGGGTATTCTGTGGAAGCGAATGAACACGACGGGGATGTTCTCCAGCACGATTCTTGCCGGGGCCAGCTATATATTGACTCGCCATGTTCTCGCATACGGCCGGGACGTCACTATCGCGGTCCCGATTGTTGTCGGCGTTCTCGCCGGTGTGATAGGCAGTCTGCTTACAAAGGCACCAAAGCCTGAGACGGTCGAAAAATTCTTCAAGAAAATTTATGTCCCTATCGGTCAGGAGCAGAAACTCGACGTGCCTCTCGATGAGGCCGTCCCGCAATCGGCGCGTTTGCTCACCACCGGCGGGCTTTTCCTCGTCAAGCCGTCCCGCCAGTCCTGGGTAGGTTTCTTGATAACGCTGGGAATCTGCCTGGCCTGTGTTCTGGCGATG
>CAYGBH010000350.1:2607-4780 GCA_964348055.1 uncultured Pirellulales bacterium | reverse complement strand
TGTCCTATGGTCGCATCGACCATTACCGCATCCGTCGGTAAGTTTATCTGTTCGGCTAAGGTCTTCGCAAGAACGGGAATATGCTCTACTGTCGAACCATTCGTTTCCATGATAGCGGATAGTGTCTATTGATACCTGTGTTATTAAAGAAACAAATCGTGATTTGAGTTTTCTGTCCATAGTAGAGGGTTAGCCATCCCATATTTAGGTTATTTGGCTAAAATCTTTGCACTATACGCTATAACTATCTGCCATCTTTGTTATCTCACAGCCACCTTGTTTTTCTGGCTTTGAAGTTTCTTAACGGCAGGTGAAAATGTAATCTTGGAAAAGGACTTGTTGGTTTTTTTCAACCGTTCCAGCCTTTCGGTAAGAATTGCCAGCGATGCCAAGGTTTGTTCGTCAACATCCCTTTCACGAGCGAGACTTTTGGCTACAATTCGATAATGGTTCGAACCTGTCTCAATCATTCTGCCTCCACTGTAAAAGTTAAAGTTCTTCGTTCTGCTTCTGCAAGACAACCTGCCGTGCCTGCGACATCTGTTTTTGATACTGAGCCATGTGGTCTGAAAGATATTGTTCCCAGTTTTCGCGATTCCACAGCTCGATATGGTCTCTGACGCCGATAAGCGTAATATGGTCTTTCAATCCCGCTCTTTTTCGCAGCCTTTCATTCAGGAGCAATCGGCCCTGACCGTCCAGCTCCACCTTGCCGGCCAAGGCAAAGCTTATTCGCTCGAACGCTACGGCCTCGTCGGGTGCCGTAGTCTGGGGCGCAACGGCAACGGCTATTTGCTCGAAATACTTTTCGGGATACAAACAAAGTATGCCGTTGGCACCAAGGACGAGATAGAAATTGCTGCCGTGCTCATCAGCGTCAATCTGGCTTCTTAGTTTATTTGAAATGAGCACTCTGTTCTTATTATCCACAACGTGCTGATATTCGCCTGTTAACAAAAGCATGGCATTCATCCCACTTGACCAATCAAATGTGGGAAATTATACCACTTTTTACCACTAAGTCAACAACAAAACTACTTTTTTGAGAATTTTAACAAAATTTTATTATAGGACTTGCTTAAAATGATCTAATTGGAGCAGATAGAAGTGCTTACGAAAATACCATCCTCTTTCTCAGCCGGCCATATTTCTATTGGGCTCGAGCAGTTTTGCAGTTACCTATGAGTTTTAATCTTTAGCCCCCGAAGTTTATTGGTAGGTTTTCCTACCTACTTACCGCTGCTGGTGAGATTCATCTTTATGTGCTCATAGATAATGCTCGACCTGCGTTTTTCGCCGAATGTACCGACCTTTATAGTGAGGGTCGCACCGTCACCTTCTTTAGGTTTAATATTTATAGTAATTCTCTTACCGTCGGCGCCTTTGGCGACAACTCTGGCGTAAAAAGCGTCCTTGGCTTGTTCAGTCACATTTAACTCCAGCTCATCAAGGGCCTTCAATGTCGCAGCATACACACTGGTCATATCTTGGCTGCTCTCTGCGTAGAGCCTACCGCCGGAGTAGACGCCTGCGTCGGGACTGACGATGGATGGCGCACAGCCACAAGCAGGCAGCACCAAACCTACGACCGCCAATGCCACTGAGATGTGTCTAATTACCATTTGTTTTTTCTCCTCAAAGATTTCCAATTTTGCAATTATTGTCTATTGTCGTCGACTCGCTGTCAAAGAAAAATAAGGATAGTCCCTTTCCTCTCTCGTTGCAGCCGGCACAATTCGGCCAGACTCAAACCGAAGGGTATCGGAGGCAGGATTGGTGGATATTAACACAAATTAGAACAAAAAGATTGCTTTTAGCTCTCAACATCCCCCACCTAAACCAGGTGGCAACAGCGTCAGCTTCAAATTCCCATTAAGAAAACGGACGTGATAGTCGATATAAGGGAAACAAGAACGTAAAATGAAAAGCTTAATCAACAAAAAAAGAAGGACTAAATCCAAGCCCACAATTTATAGTGCTCTTAATTCTCATAAATGGGCAACCAAAGTGGAAATTCATCGCCTTATTGCGGGCAAGCCTGACCTGAACATAAAAGAGGTCCCAAAACCAAAAGCTTAGCGTACATGCACGAGGAAACTTAGGGACAGCTACTCAGCTGTGCGAGAGCCACGGCTCGGCAGGCTATTTTCTCTCTCCTTCAGCCGGCACAATA
>CAYGBH010000350.1:0-2507 GCA_964348055.1 uncultured Pirellulales bacterium | reverse complement strand
AAAAAACAGGTCTTCGAAAATCGTTTGATCTTTGAGTACTTTCACCAGGCACACGAGCATCTGGAGAAGCTTCTTGATGTCAACTATGGTTGGGCTATTGAGCGGGCAAAGACCAGGATGAATATGCCTTATTTGAATAGCTTAAAGCGGTTACAGCCATATTCTGCTCCTTTAGATTCTGATAGGCCGCCCCGAGAGAGGGCCATCCCTTGTCTGCAAAGTCTCCAAGATAGGCTGGTTTTCTATCGACAAGTCCGATAAATGCCGTCATGTTGCTTGAAGGGCAGTTTTCACCTTTTTTTCCAGCTTAAAAAGCGTCCGGCCTGTGAGATTCTGTACGCTGGTTTAGGTAGTGAAAAATGGCCTAAGACCGGATGCTCACAGCCCTTTTTAGTCCCATATTCTGATAAAGTCGCTGTATGAACATGCCGATGGAGGGTTATTAAAGGTTATGTCTATTTATTTGAAAGGAGATAATTATGGGTTGCAAAGAAAAACCTCAAGTTCCGGAAGAGTTCCAAGAGGCCTCATCCGAAGAGGCTCAACAGGCAGTGTGTGAAGAGTCTGAAGAGACACCAGAGGAAGAGTCTGAAGAAACCCCGGAAGGGATCGAGCAGAATTAGTATTCATTTGGGGAGGGAGAAAAATAGGGGTAGTTACCTATTTTTCTCCCTCCTTCCGTTGGCACAATACGCCCCCTCCCCCATCAGCATCCCTCGCTTATCTCATACTAAATGGTCTTTTGTCTTTCGTCTTGAGTCTTGCGTGCAGCTTTAGCCAATAGTCGAAAAATATTTCACAAAGCAAAGAAAACACTTGCAATGCGCAGGGGAAAGTAGTATAATATTATGTGTTGTGAGACGAAATGATTGTATAAGAAGGCGTTGAAAGAGCAGAACCAACGCTAACTAATTTGTAGGCAGGCCTCCCATTATTATCATTTCTATTGTTCTGCTAATTTTTGCTCAGAGCGAAACTCTTTTTTGGCAATTAGAGAGAACTATCGTGCCCATAACAGATGGGAAAGCAAGATTGAAAATGTCGGTCTATTGAACGGATGAACCAAGCTATTTGGCAAGCAGATGATATGCTCTACAAACAGTCGGCTTTGGAGGCTCGTTGCCCACTGCAAACTTAAGAGAAATAAAAAAACATGAGGTTTGAAATATGAGGAGGACGATGGGAAGTCATTTTGATTCGATAACGAGAAGAGTGTTGGCGCTAATAACGGGGATATTGTTAACTGTCACACTTTTTGGGGGATGCCATGATCCGGCTGCGTCTAACTTTGAAGCAGAACACCGCAGACTGAGTAACATTGCCAAACAAGAAATCCGGCAGGGTCTATCGGCTTTTACGCTGAACTCACAAGTAGGAGCGTTCCATCCGGCACCATAGACTATTGAACCGAGTATCTGAATATGTCGGTCGATAGTACTGGTAAAGATGAAAGTAGGCCTTGGAGTTGTTCAGAGCAGTTGTTGATTCTCCTGTGGGCTTGGACCATAGAAGCTGGCAAGGCGAACCCGCATTTCTTGACGAAGAATGTAAGGTAGTCAAAGAAAATGACCCATTTTTCCCTGCGCGGCTTGTCTGCTGAATGTGAGATACTTAAAGGCGAGTTAGTTGTTCAAATGGCTTGTGAGGCGCCTTCTCGTTAATACTGACGGGGTAGTCGGGTTGTCTTAACCATCTCACAGAATAGGCTGAGAATTTCATAGCGGGCCTCTGAGAGCGATGCTGCGAAACAAACTCAGGCTAAGGGGTATCACAGGCCATGTAGCTTGAGTTCTTCAATATAAAGCTTTGAAAAACACTCGCACGCTCTTGAGCTTGTCCTTTATAATTATAGCACAATCGGTCATGCCAATACAACGTACCGGGGTCAGGGCTCTTCTGGGAACCCAGTGCGCCCAAGGCTATGGAGCCCATTAGTTGTTCCTGACCCCGGTGTTTCTTAATTGGAAATTGTTCGTTTTTATTCCCGAACTTCTTTTATCGCAGAGAAACGTGTGATCCGATAGTTGTGGAAACTACGTATTTTTGTCAGGGCCGTCCTTTTTACCTCAAAATGTGCTATTTCCCAAAACAGATTCTTGCGGTGAATGCCATGTAGATAGCGATTCTGCGGGCCAATAGGCATCTCGGAGGCCAGATAGCAAAAACAAACTCGGATGTGAGCCGACTCCTGGCCAGACCGGCTCAGGATTGTCTGTTAACGTCCTATTTATCAGCTATTCTATTAGCCAGGATAACGAACTTTCTGCTTTATTTGCCCTCTTTTCCAGTCAATACACAGGGTGGGAAAAACGTCTCGTCATGTAGGGGGCAATATCACTGTAGAAAAGAGCAAGGTGGCAGAGCGCCCTAGACCTTGATGCAGGTGGCCATGATGGAGATAAGCAATATAATTTCAATCAATTTTTAGAAAAGTTAAAATGGAAGGTAAAGGAGGTTTTACATTAATCGAGCTGATGGTGGTTATTTTCATCGTCGGCATCCTGGCT
>CAYGBH010000349.1:0-4790 GCA_964348055.1 uncultured Pirellulales bacterium | reverse complement strand
CGTTTTTCTTCAGGCAAATGCCGCAACTGTTTTTGGAGAATATGATTTATATCGCTCAACCGCCTCTGTATGAGATTAAAGTCAAGGGTAAAAAGCAATCTGAATATATCCTCAGCGAGAATCAAATGCATAAGCAGATGATTGCCCGCGGTCTGGAAGGCACAGAACTTGTCATCAGAGATGGTAAAAAAGGTAAGAAGAGTAAAAAGAAGCCTGGTGGGCGAGCCCGCAGCGTTAAAAGTAAGACTGCAGCTTCTAAGGGTGACCGTGAGGTTTCGGACGAACAGCTGGCCGAGCTTGTAAAGACCTTAGCTGAGGCTGAACGCATCATAGCGGTTTTGAGTAGAAGGGGAATTGATTTCGACGAATTCATTGAGGCCTATTATGACGGTAACCAGCTTCCGTGTTTTCGCATCTGTATCGAAGGCCAGGAAGAGATTTACTACGAAAGGGACGCTTACGAGAAACGGCTCGATAAACTGAAAGGGCGTATCAAAGCCCTAGCCGGGGGGGAAGAGGAAGAATCAATCGTCGCTGAGGAGCTTCACGAGGTCGGTCGAATCAATCAGATAAATGAACAGCTCAAAAAGCAGTTCGGCCTGGATTTGAAGGATTTTATTTTGAAGCCTACAAAGTCTGCTTCCCCAACGACACGGGGTGGCAGAAGTTCGGTAACGACACCGGAGCTGTCGGGTGAAGCGGAGCCCACTAAGTTCCAGTTGGTCAATGGCGCAGACAAGTACGAGATTGTATCGCTGGGTGATATCTGCGCGAGTATAAGGCAGATAGGCGGCAAAGGGATTGATATAAAACGTTTCAAGGGTCTGGGCGAGATGAACGCCGAGCAATTGTGGGAGACGACAATGAATCCTGAGACGAGGACCCTGCTGAGAGTGGCGCTGGATGATGCAGGCGAGACCGACCGACTCTTTAGTATATTGATGGGCGGCGATGTGGAGAAGCGCCGAAACTTCATCCGCGACCATGCGCTGGAAGTGCAAAACCTCGACGTCTAATCTTCTGTTGGGTACCGCAGATTATCTTGCCGGTGTGGCAATCGCTCAAGAGTAAAAGGCCGAGCCAGATAAGCTCGGCCTGAATTTGCGGAATGTCCTCAGCCGTTACAATTCGCGGTCAGTCTATATGTGAGGCTCCGGCTTGTTAGCGGCGTTCTCTGCGAAAGTAGTCACCGAAAAGCTCTCCACGTCTGTCACCTCCGCCAAAGTGGGGGCAGGTCAGTATTTGTGTGCGTTGGCGGAATTGTTCGAAGTCGAGCTCGGCCTTTGCAAAGACGTCAATATCAGATTTCTTCGCGCGAATGACAATCATTGTAGGTGATGGGCCGCGTGGCGCAAGTTCCTCAACTATTCTGGTGTTATGATCTTCGTGGCCGACAATTTTTGTGGTAGCTATTGCCGTAATGCCGCCGCTGGTCTCACCGCTTCCGGTGACTGCAAGAATCACGGACTCGTCCGGCTTCAGGGTTCGGATGTTTGCTGCGTGTTTCAGTGTTTTGACAAGGGTTGTTTTGAGGTTTTCGACCTTCTCAGCATCATATTTTTCTTCCGAGCGGTCCCTCTGGCGTCTGCTTGAGCGGTCGCTCCGGCGTCTATCGGCGTCTTCTGGGGTATATATTTCCCGTTTTGTCTCTGCCCAAACTGAATCGATATCTTCTTCGGTTTTCTTCTCTTGTGGCGTTTCGGGTGGGGGTGAGAGTGGAAAATCAACTTTTAGCAAAAATAGTGCTCCGTAGCCTTGGACATAGATGGCTCTTGCGGCACGATCGTCACCTGAAAAGAACGACTTGTAATGGTCCAAGCCTGAGAATTTGTCCCAGTAGAATCCGGTCAGCCGGTCCTTTCGGTCTGGATTTAGTTCTTTGTCCAAGATGCGCAGCATGATGTTCAGGTCCTGCGTTATCGCGGCAAGGTCTTGCGGCTTGGTCTCGGCGGTGGGTACAACAAGGATTGTCCCGGCGCCGCCATACTGCCTGGATAGGGCGAGATCAAGGCGTAGTCTGGCTTTTTCCAAGGCCTTGGCGGTCTGCATCTTAGCCTCCTTGGCTGCAGCCTTTGCACTTCTTTGCGCGACCTCTGCCACCTTCTCTGCAACCTCGGCTGCCTTTTGTGCAATCTCTGCATCCTTTTGCGCCAGGGTTTCTGTTATTTTCTGGAGTTCTGCCTCCTTTTGCACCAGCTTTTCTTCTATTTCTTCGAGTTCCTTTTCAGGAGTATCTTGAGCCAGGGTGAAACCTGGTACTGTCAAATTGAGAATGAGGACCACGGTAATTGTTTTGATAAAAGATTTCATTTTTTTCTCCTTGCTAATACATAACCTGTAATTGGCCAATCAATACGTGAAAACTTGCGTCAGTTGGTGGAATTGGTCGTAATCGAGCTCGTCTTTCGCGAAGGCGTCGATGTCCGACTTTTTTGCGCGAATAGCGAGAAACGTAGGCGCCGAAGAAGTCATTTCATTCGGCCATGAGGGCGTCTGGCTCTTCACGACCCCAGTAGACCGCGAGGACACATGTATGTGCCTAACGGCGATACCAGGCTCAGAACCGCTAACTACAACAGTCACCAAATCGTCCGGTCCCAGGTTTCGGATGTTTGCCGCGTGTTTCAGCGCCTTTATCAGCGTTCTTTTGAGGTCTTCTACCTTCTCAGCATTATATTCTTCTGCATAGTCTTCTGCTGGGCGGTCGCGCATTCTTATACCGACTGTCCTGGCACTCTCTGGCATATATATTTCCTGTTTTGTCTGGGTCCAGACTGGGTCGACATCTTCTTCTGCTTTTGTCTCTTGCAGTTTGAGTGGAGGCGCCAGTGGATAACTCACCTTGAGTAGAAACAGCGTGCCGAAGCCCTGGAGGTAGATGGCTTCTGTCGCTTGGCTGTCGCCGGAAAAGAGCCGTATAGCTGAAATAGCTGAAATGCGAGGTGCGCGCCCAAGTTTTTTGTCGAGGATGCGCGACATTACATTCATGTCTTCGGTTATGGCAGCAAGGTCTTGTGGTTTCATCTGTGCGGTGGGAATCACGAGAACTGCCCCGCTGCCTCGGTACTGCTGTGGCCATGCAGGTGCGACAAACCTGACTGAGGGCAAAGGCTCAGGTAGTGGGCGTGGAGGCTCAGGTGGTGCGAGTGGAGGCTCAGTAACTGATGGCATTGTTGGCGCTTCAGTTGCCAAAATTACCGCCGGTCTCAATTGGGGTTCGAGGGCGTTTTGGGACAGTGCAGAACTTGTCATCGCTAAATTGAGAGCGACAAATAGAGTAATTGTTCGGATAACAGTTTTCATTTTTTGCTCCTTTCAATTTAGGTTGTTTGGATTTCCGGATTCGTTCGGAACTGAGCTATCGGGTTGAGTATAAGACAATAGTTGTGCCATATTCTGTAGCTCGTCTTCGGTCTGGACTGCGAAGGTTGCAAAAGCATTGCTCAGCCGGGCGTTGTCCCGTAGTCGATTCAATTCTATCTGCTCAAGGGCTGCCGCTACCCATTGTCGATCCTGTGTTTGGGCTGTATTAATGGACTCGATGAGTTCTTCGAGAAGTTCATTTGTCACGGCATTGGAAGCGGCTAAAGTCTGTATAGCGAGCTGGTCCAGGTCGTTGCGGTATTGATCACTAAGCTCATCCTTGAGCCGGACATAATTGCTCGCCAAGCCCAATTGCCAGTAGTTTTTTATCTCATCAAGCAGGTTCTGGCGAATAGCCGGCTCGAGAGCAGCCTGGAGCTGTTCGGCATCGGGTCCTCGAGGGGCTGAAAGCCGGCCTACGGCATATCCGGTGAGGATCAACAGCACGGCTGCGGCGGCAACCTTAGTGAAGCTGTTCGGAGCTTTTAGCCAATCTATAAACCAAATTCGCTTCCCGACAATATTCGATTGTCCGGAGGCTTCGGTTAGCTTTGCAACGGTTGCATCGGCCAATTCCTGCGACGGGCCGGATGGAGTATGCTCATTCTTAAGGGCTTTAACAGCCTTTTCTAAAATATCTTCATTTTCTTTCATAGTACAACCTTACCTTTCTATTTCTTCGACGACTCGAAAGACTCGCGCAATTTCGATCTGGCCCGGTGCAGCAGTACACCAGCGGCGTTAGTCTTAATGCCAAGGGCTTTTGCAATTTGCCGATAGCTCATATCGTTTAAATATCGCAGGCAAAAAGCCTGTGCCTCTTGCGGTGGCAGTTGACTTAACGATTTTCGTAGCATGGTGGCCAGCTCGCGTTGTTGTGCCTGTTGTGCCGGTCCCGGATTTTCACTTAGCACAGCGGCCCAATCAGCCGCCGAAGCGCTACAGGTTGGCTGGCGAAATCGCTGACGGAGGCGGTCTATTGCCCGGGTCGTGGCCAGATGGACCAATATCGCAGAAAAGTTCCGCACGTGCTGACGCCGTGAGATTTCCAGAGCGGAAACGAACGTTTCCTGAAAGCAATCGGCGGCATCAGCATGGTCGCCCAGCAATCTGGAGGCGGTCTGCCACACAGCCGGGCCATTTTTTTCGATAATTGCCTGCCAGTCAATCACTTGCACGCATGTCTCCTTCTAAACGCCTGCCGTTGTTATATTATTAGTCGCTGAAGCTGCATATTTTATTACAAAAATTCTGGATTAGAGATGTCGACTTTGGTAAACATTAGTGTACTTTAACCTTCATTTTATCCTTATTAATGAGCCATTGTGGGTCTTTAAGTAAACCTCGCCAACACAAAAGAGCTGGCCTGGGACTACGGTTTCTATCAGTTTTCTTTTCTTCTTTCCGATTACCGTTAAGGGAAGGTC